>JAVHLY010000008.1:69120-95818 GCA_031081585.1 Armatimonadota bacterium | reverse complement strand
GCACCGCCAGGTGGGCTCCGAGGATGAGCGGCAGCCAGGCGAACAACCGCTCCACCGCCGCCACCGGCAGGGTGACCGCGACCGGTCGCCGGTAGCGCTGCCAGAGCCGGTCGAGGACCGCGGCCGCGGCGACCGCGGCGGCCGCGACGCCGAGGGCCAGGGCGGTGCGCGCGAGCGCCTCCGCGTCCAGGCGCGCCGGGTAGCGGGCGGGGTCGACGAACCACTTGACGTGCAAGAGCGGGCTCACGGCATCCTCCGACGCGACGGCGTGCGCACGCTCACAAGGATACGGCCCTGGGGGCTCCGCGCGGCAAGGAGGTGCGAGGAGGCGGCGCGAATCAGCGCAGGGTATGCTAGCGGGAGGTCAGGACGAGCGACATGGCCACATCCCCTGAACCGTCCATGCCCACGCCCGAGCCCGCCGGACGCTCCGGCTACACCGTGGCCGTGGTCGGCGCCACCGGCCTCGTCGGTGGCGAGATGGTCCGCCTGTTGGACGCGCGCCGCTTCCCGGTGGCGGCGCTGCGCCTCTTCGCCACGGCGCGCTCCGCCGGCAGGACGCTGCCCTTCCGGGGCCGCGACGTCACCGTCGCCGAGACCAGCGAGGCTGCGCTGGCCGCCTGCGATCTGGTGCTCTTCGCCGGGGGCGACGACGCCAGCCGCCGCTTCGCCTGGAGCGCGGCCGCCGCGGGGGCGGTGGTCGTGGACAACTCCTCCACCTGGCGGCAGGACCCGCGCGTCCCCCTGGTCGTCCCCGAGGTGAACGGCCACGCCCTGGCCCGCCACCAGGGCGTGATCGCCAACCCCAACTGCTGCGCCGCCGCCCTGGTCATGGCGCTGGCCCCGCTGCAGCGCGCGGTGGGGTTGCGGCGGGTCGTGGTCAGCACCTACCAGTCCGCCTCGGGCGGGGGGGCCGACACCCTGCGGCGGTTGCTCGACGAGACGCGGGCGCTGCTGCAGGACCCCGACGCGCTCGTGCGCGGCGACAGCGAGCGCATCGCCGCCCTGGCCGGCGACCGGGACCCGCTGGCCTTCAACGTCCGCCCGCAGTGGCGCTGGGGGCCGGACGGGATGACCGAGGAGGAGGCCAAGGTCGTCGCGGAGACCCGCAAGATCCTCGAGGTGGACCTGCCGGTGTCGGTGACGACGGTGCGCGTGCCCGTGCTCGTGGGGCACACCCTGGTGGTCCACGCCGACCTGGCGCAGCCGCTGACCGCGGAGGCGGCCCGCCGCCTCTTCGCCGCCGCGCCCGGCGTGGCGGTGGAGGACGCCCCCGAGGAGGACCGCTACCCCACGCCGCTGCGGGCCGCGGGGCGCGACCCGGTGCTGGTGGGGCGGATCCGCCGGGTGCCGGGCGACGAGCCGGCGCTGACCTTCGTCGTGGCCAGCGACAACCTGCGCAAGGGGGCAGCCCTGAACGCCATCCAGATCGCCGAGGCGCTCGTGGCCCGGGGGCACCTGCGCCCGCGGTCCACTCCGGCACGGGCGCCCGGCGCCTGACCGCCGCACCGCCACCGGTCACGGGGATGCCCATCATCGTGCAGAAGTACGGCGGGCTGCTCCTGGCCACCGCGGAGGGGCGGGCCCAGGTGGCGGAGCAGGTCATGGCCGCGCGCCGCCGCGGGTACGACGTCGTCGTGGTGGCCTCGGCCCTGGGGCGCGAGGGGGACCCGTACGCCACCGACACCCTGCTCGGCCTGGCCCACACCGTCGACCGCGACGTGGCCCCGCGCACGCTCGACCTGCTCCTCTCCTGCGGCGAGATCATCTCCACGGCGCTGCTGGCGCATACCCTGGAGCGGTCGGGCTGTCCCGCCGTGCCGCTGACCGGGGCCCAGGCCGGCATCCAGACCACGGGGGACTTCGGCGAGGCCCGCATCGTCCGCATCGACCCCTCGCGCGTCCGCCGGCACCTGGCCCAGCACGCGGTCGTGGTCGTGGCCGGGTTCCAGGGCGCCACCCCCGAGGGGGAGATCACCACGCTGGGCCGCGGCGGCAGCGACACCACCGCGGTGGCCCTGGGGGCGGCGCTGGGGGCCGACCGGGTGGAGATCTACAAAGACGTGGAAGGAATCATGACCGCGGACCCGAAAGTGGTGCCGCAGGCGCGGGTCATCACGCAGATCTCCTACGACGAGGTCTCGCAGATGGCCGCCCTCGGCGCCCGGGTGATCCACCCGCGGGCGGCCGACATCGGCCGGGAGCACGACGTGCGGGTGGTCATCCGGCCCCTTGGCGCCGCGGAGTGGGGAGGCACGACGCTCGTGCGCGGACCCGAACTCGGTGTGCCCATTAGCGACGGGCGCCCCGTCATCGCCCTGGCCCACCTGCCCGACGTCGTCCAGCTCAAGGTCCGGCGGCCGCCGGGCGAGGGGATCGACCACCCCCTGCAGGCCCTCGACCTGCTGGCCCGCCACGGGATCAGCATCGACCTGATCACCCTCATGCCCGAGCTCCTGGCCTTCACCGTGCGGGCGGAGGACGACGAGCGGGCGCGGGGGTTGCTGGAGGAGGCCGGGTACGAGGTGACGGTGACCCGCCCCTGCGCCAAGGTCTCCATCATCGGGGCGGGGATGCGGGGGATGCCGGGGGTGATGGCGCGCGTGGTGAAGGCGCTGCGGGAGGCGCGGGCCGACATCCTCCAGACCGCCGACTCCCACACCACCATCTCCTGCCTGGTGCGCCGCGACCAGATGGAGGCCGCCCTGCGCGCGCTACACGACGAGTTCGGGCTGGGCGAAGAGGTACGCTCGGAGCAGGAAGCCCCCGGGTAGCAGCGGGAAGCGGCGGGAGGGAGGGACGGCTCATGGTGGACCTGGGACACGTCATCACGGCGATGGCGACGCCCTTCGACCGGGAGGGCCGCGTGGACTACGCCCGCGCCGCCGAGCTGGCGCGGCGGCTGGCGGACCGCGGGTCGGACGGGCTGGTGGTGGCCGGTACGACCGGCGAGGCCCCGACCCTCACCGACGAGGAGAAGGTCACGCTCGTCCGCACCGTGCGCGAGGCGGTGGGGCCGCGCGTGAAGGTGATCGCCGGCACCGGCACCTACGACACGGCCCACTCCATCCACCTCACCCGGGAGGCGGAGCGGGCCGGGGCGGACGCCGTGCTGCTGGTCAACCCCTACTACAACCGGCCGTCGCAGGACGGGCTGTACGCCCACTTCAAGGCGGTGGCGGAGGCCACCCACCTGCCGGTCGTCCTCTACAACATCCCGGGCCGCACCGGGGTGAACTGCCTGCCCGAGACGGTGGCGCGTCTGGCCGAGGTCCCCAACATCGTGGCCCTCAAGGAGGCGAGCGGCAGCCTCGACCAGGCCTCGGAGGTGCGCCGGCGCACCCCGCCGGACTTCCTGATCTACTCGGGCGACGACAGTCTCACCCTGCCGATGCTGGCCGTGGGCGGGACGGGCGTCATCAGCGTGGCCAGCCACCTGGTGGGCCAGGAGATCGGCCAGATGATCCGCGCCTTCCTGGCCGGGGACGTGCGCACCGCGCTGGCCCTGCACCTGAAGCTCCTGCCGCTGTTCAAGGTGCTCTTCATCACCACGAACCCGGTGCCCCTCAAGGCGGCGCTGGCCCTCAGCGGCTTCGACGTGGGGCGGCCGCGCCTGCCCCTGGTGGAGGCGACGCCCCGGGAGCGGGAGCAGATCGCCGCGGTGCTGCAGGAGCTCAACCTCGTCCCGGTGGCGGCGTAGCGCGGGCGCGCGGAGGGACGGGCCGCGGCCGGCGACCACACCACCGTCCCGGCAGGGCGGGAGGAGCGCGCAGCCGCCCTCGCCCGCCTGCACGAGGAGATCCGCGGCTGCACCCGCTGCCCGCTGTGGCGCACTCGCACCCAGGCCGTCCCCGGGGAGGGACCGGTGGGGGCCGAGGTGGTCTTCGTCGGCGAGGCGCCCGGACGGACCGAGGACCTGCAGGGGCGCCCCCTCGTCGGCGCGGCCGGGCGGGTCTTCGACCTGCTCCTGCAGGAGGCGGGGCTGCGGCGTGACGAGGTCTACATCACCAACGTCCTGAAGTCCCGCCCGACCGACACCCGCGACGGCCCCAACCGGCCGCCGCGCCCCGCCGAGGTGGCCGCCTGTCGCCCCTGGCTTGAGCAGCAGCTCGCGCTCCTGCGCCCGCGCCTGGTGGTCACGCTGGGGAGCACGGCCCTGCGCTGCTTCCTGCCGGGACGGCGCCTGGACGAGGTGCACGGGCAGCCGATCCGCCAGGGTGACCGCGTCATCCTGCCGACCTTCCACCCGGCCGCCGCCGTCCGCCATGCCCGGGTGGGCCCGGGGCGCGAGGATTGCGCGGTGGTGCTGCGGCGGGACTTCCGCAAGATCCCGCGCCTCCTCGAGGGGCTGCGGGAGGCGGCCCGGCGGGCGCCTGCGCCCGGGTCTCGCACGACGCCTCCGACCGGGCCCCGTACGGCGCCTCCGCCCGGGATCCGGAGGGCCCGGACCCGCAGGGGCCCTCCGTCCCGTGGCGGCTGAGCGAGGATGGGCCGCCGTCCCGCCGGCGGGACGGCGGCCAGCGGCGTCGGTGGCCGGGGGAGGGCGGATCGTCTACAATCGAGGGCGATTGGGTCCTCGCACGCCATGCACCCCGGGGCCGCGGCCCCGCCGTCGGAGCACTGAATGGCGCAGCTGATCCTCCTCGGCCTCGTCCAGGGGCTGACCGAGTTCCTCCCCGTGAGCAGTACCGCCCACCTGCTCTTCGCCGAGCACTTCCTCCGCCTGCCTCGGCCCGGCCTCGTCCTGGAGGCGGTGTTGCACCTCGGCACGGCCCTGGCCGTGCTGATGCTCTTCTGGCCGGACGTCCGGCGCCTGGTCGCCGCCGCCGTCCGCTGGGTGCGCCATACCCGGGTGCGCGGTGCTCCGGGGGGTCGGCCTGTCGAGGACCCGGACAGCCGCCTGGCCGGCGTGGTCCTGCTGGCCACCGTGGTCACCGCGGCCCTTGGCCTGCTCTTCCTCGAGCCGCTGGAGCGCATGTTCACCTCGGTCCGGGGGGTGGCCGTACAGCTGCTCCTGACCGGCCTCATCCTCCTCCTCGCGCGCGAGCGCGGCCGCCGCCGTGCCGAGGACGCCGGCGCCCTCGACGCGCTGGTCCTGGGACTGGCCCAGGCGGTCTCCATCGTGCCGGGCATCTCCCGTTCTGGGATCACCATCGCCGCCGCGCTGTGGCGGGGGCTCGGGCGGGAGGACGCCGCCCGCCTCTCCTTCCTCGTCGCCCTGCCCGCGCTGGTGGGAGCCAGCCTCTTCTCGCTGCGCGACCTGGGAGAAGCGGCGAGCCTCGGCTACACCCCGGCACAGCTCGCCACCGGGTTTGTGGTCTCCGCCCTCTCGGGCGCCGCGGCCATCCGCTGGCTGCTGGCCGTGCTGCGGCGCAGCCGCCTCGGCGGGTTCGCCCTCTACTGCTGGGCGGCGGGCCTCGCGGTGCTTGCGGCCACCCGGTGAGGAGCACCGTGGCCCGGCGTCGCCGACCCACTGCCGCCCGCCGCCGCGAGGGCATCGGCGTCCTCTGCCTGCTGACCGCCCTCGTGCTGGCGATCAGCTTCCTGCCGCGGGCGGGCGGTGTGGCCATCGCGCTGGAGCGGTGGCAACGGCTGGCCCTGGGCCGCGCCGCACCGGCGCTCCCGACGGTGCTGCTGGTGGTCGGGCTGGTGCTCGCCGCGGCCCGCGGACGGTTCCGCATCACGCGGCGGCTGGTGGGGCTCGCGCTGGCCGCGGCGACGCTCCTGGCCGCCGTCCACGCCCGCGTCCCGGCGGGGCTGGAGTTCGCGGCGGCACGGCGGGGCGAGGGGACAGGGACGGTCGGTGCCGTGCTGGTGTGGGCGGCGCGCCGCCTGCTGGGCGAGCCCGGGCTCTGGCTCCTCCTGGCGGTCGGGGGTGCGGGCGCGCTCCTGCTGCTCGCCGGCCTCTCGGTGCGGCGGCTGGCCGAGCTGCTCCTGACCCTGGTGGCTCTAGTCCCCGGCCTGATCCTGCGGGGCGCCGCGGCGCTGTGGCAGGGGGCAGGGCGCCTGGCCCGCCTGACGACAGCGTGGGCGGAGCGCGGGTGGCGTCGCGCCGCGCCGGCCGTGGCCGTGTGGGCCTCGACGGCCGGTGAGCGGGCGCGCGTCCGGGCGGCTGCAGCGGTGGCGACGGCTGCCGCCCGCCTGCGGGCGCACCGGCCCGCGGGGACGCCGGTGCCCGTCCTCGAAGGCGGCCCGTCCGCCGCGTCCCTGGGGGGCGCCGCCGCGGGGATGCCTGCCCGCGGGAAGGCGGCTGTCGCCCCGGAGCATGCCGTCTCGCCGGGCGCAGCCGGAGCGTCGGAGACCGCTGCCGCGACCCCGGGCGTGCCCGGAGGTGCGCAGTCCCCCCCGCGCAGCGCGCCCGCCGCGACTGCCGGCGCCGACCGGGGCAGCCCCGACGAGCCCCTCCCGCCGGCGGTCCGCCGCCGCCGGCAGCGCCGCGAGGAGGGACACCAGGAGTCCCTCCTCCCCGACACCCCGGAGGCCTACCAGCTGCCGCCGCTGTCGCTGCTCGCGGACCTCCCGCAGACGCGGCGCGGCCGCTGGGACCCGGCCGAGACTGCCCGCCACCTGGAGCAGACGCTCGCCTCCTTCGGCGTCGAGGCGCGCGTCGTCCACTGGGAGCAGGGGCCGGTGGTGACCCGCTTCGAGGTCCAGCCGGCGCCGGGGGTGAAGGTCCAGCGCATCGCCAGCCTGACCAACGACATCGCCCTCCACCTGGCCGCGCCCAGCGTGCGCATCGAAGCCCCTATCCCGGGGAAGTCCGCCGTGGGGATCGAGCTGCCCAACCAGAAGGCCAGCCTGGTCCACCTGAGGGAGATCCTGGCGCTGCCCGAATTCCAGGCCCACCCCGGCGCGCTGGTGATCGCGCTGGGGAAGGACATCGCCGGCCACCCCATCGTCGCCGACCTCACCGAGATGCCCCACCTGCTCATCGCCGGCGCCACCGGGTCGGGCAAGTCGGTGATGCTGAACGCCATCATCGCCAGCCTGCTCTTCCGCTACACCCCGCGTCAGGTGCGGCTGGTGATGATCGACCCCAAGCGGGTGGAGATGACCCACTACAACGACATCCCCCACCTGCTCGTCCCGGTGGTCACCAACCCGCGGGCGGCGGCGGGGGCGCTCAAGGAGATGCTCCGGGTGATGGAGCAGCGCTTCGAGCGCTTCGCCCGGGCGGGGGTGCGCAACATCCAGGCCTACAACGCCCTCACCGACGTCGAGCCGCTCCCCTTCATCGTCATCGTCATCGACGAGCTGGCCGACCTGATGATGGTGGCGCCCGCCGACTTCGAGGACGTCATCGTGCGCCTGGCCCAGATGACCCGCGCCACTGGCATCCACCTGGTCGTGGCCACCCAGCGTCCCTCCGTGGACGTCATCACCGGGCTCATCAAGGCCAACATCCCCTCGCGCATCGCCTTCGCCGTCTCCTCCCAGGTGGACAGCCGGACGATCATCGACACGCCCGGCGCGGAGAAACTGCTGGGGCGGGGGGACATGCTCTTCCTGCCCATCGGGGCCTCCCGGCCCATGCGGGCGCAGGGGTCCTTCATCACCGACGGGGAGATCCAGGCGGTGGTGGACTGGTGGCGGGGCCAGGGGCGCCCGCAGTTCGACGAGAGCCTGCTCCAGGCCGGGCGGGAGATGGCGGCGGGGGAGGGGGGCGAGGACCACGCGCGCCTCAGCGAGGCGGCCCGCATCGTCGTCCGCGCCGGGTACGGCTCGGTCTCGCTCCTCCAGCGGAAGATGCGCATCGGCTACGTCACCGCCGCGCGGCTCATCGACCAGCTCGAGGAGCGCGGCATCGTCGGGCCGGCCCAGGGGAGCAACCCGCGGGAGGTGCTGGTGGGGGTGGAGGGGCTGGAGCGGCTCCTCCGGGCGCGGCCGGAGGACGACGAGGCCGGGCGCCCCTGAGGGTTGAGGGCCCAGGACTGAGCGCCACTGGGGGCTGAGCGCCGCTGAGGACGGGGTATCCCGCACCGGCCGGTGGCCGCACGCGCCGGCCACGGGAGGGAGCGGGCAGGCGCGGGTGCCTGGCGTCGCGAAGTACCGCGCCGCCGGCGGTCGGCCGGGCCGTCGGCCCGGCGGCACGGGCGCTCCGCGCGATCCGGTACGATAGAGGCGTGACATCGCCGGGGACGCCCGGCGAGGGAGGGGGTGGCAGATGACGAGGATCCGAGGGTGGCTCGTCCTGGCCCTGGTGGCGGTGCTGGCGCTGGGGACCTGGGGCGGCATGGCGAGCGCGCAGGCGCGGACGCTGCGCATCGGGCTCGTCTACGACGTCGGCGGCCGGGGGGATCTCTCCTTCAACGACATGGCGGCCGCCGGCCTGGACCGGGCGGCCAAGACGTTCGCGGCCCGCATCGAGACCAAGGAACTGGAGCCGGCGGCGGGGGGCGAGAACCGGGAGGAGCTGCTCCGGCTGCTGGCCGGGGAGCGCTACGACCTGATCCTGGGGATCGGGTTCCTCTTCACCGACAGCATCACCCGGGTGGCGCGGGACTTCCGCGCCGTGCGCTTCGCCATCGTCGACGGCTTCATCGACAAGGAGCCCAACGTGGTCAGCCTGCTGTTCAAGGAGGAGGAGGGCTCCTTCCTGGTGGGCGCGGCGGCGGCGCTGAAGTCCAAGACGAACAAGATCGGCTTCGTCGGGGGGATGAAGATCCCGCTCATCGAGAAGTTCGAGGTGGGCTACATCGCCGGGGCGAAGTACGTCAAGCCCACCATCCAGGTCTTCAGCGACTACGCCGGGACCACCGGGGAGGCCTTCCGCGACCCGGTCAAGGGCAAGGAGCTGGCCAGCGCCCAGTACGACCGGGGGGCGGACATCATCTACCACGCCTCGGGCGGGACCGGGATCGGGGTCTTCGAGGCCGCGGCCCTCAAGCGCAAGCTGGCCATCGGGGTGGACGCCGACCAGTCGCTCACGGTCAAGCCCGAGCAGCGCCGGTACATCCTCACCAGCATGCTGAAGCGGGTGGACGTGGCCGTCTACGAGGCGATCCGCTCGGTGGTGAACGGCACCTTCAAGCCGGGCATCCGCACCTTCGGGCTGCGGGAGAACGGCGTGGGCTACGCCGTGAACCAGTACAACCGCAGCATGATCCAGGACATCGTCCCACGGCTGGAGGCTCTCAAGCGGGACATCGTAGCGGGGAAGATCAAGGTCCCCACGACCAAGGCCGAGCTGGAGGCCTTCCTCAAGGCGCGGCGGTAAGCGGTAAGCCGTGGCGTCCGGGACGGCGACGGGGGATGGCCCGGGCGGGTCATCCCTCGTCGTGTCCTTCGCCGCCGGACGCCGCGGGCAGCGGCGCCGCGGGCGGCAGCGCGGGCGCCGGCGAAGGCCGTAGCAGGGAGAGGAGGATGGCCCCGCCGATCAGCACCGCCACGACGCCCAGCGAGAGCGTCACCGGGACGTGGACGAGGTCGCTGGCGGCCATCTTCCCGCCGATGAAGACGAGGACGAGGCCCAACCCGACGTGGAGGTAGCGGAAGCGCAGGAGCAGCCCCGCGATGAGGAAGTAGAGCGCGCGCAGGCCGAGGATGGCGAAGATGTTCGACGTGTAGACGATGAAGGGGTCGCGGGTGATGGCGAAGATCGCCGGGATGGAGTCCAGGGCGAAGACGATGTCGGTGGCCTCGATGGCCACGAGCACGAGGAACAGCGGCGTGGCCATGAGGCGCCCACCCTGCCGGACGAGGAAGCGGGCACCCTCGTACCGCGGCGTGACGGGGAGGACCCGGCGGGCCAGCCGCACCGCCGGGTTGGCCTCGGGGTGGATCTCCTGCTCCTCGGACCGCAGCATCCGCACCCCGCTGACGATGAGGATGGCGCCGAACGGGTAGATCACCCAGTGGAAGGTGGCCAGGAGCGCCGCCCCCACGACGATGAACACTCCCCGGGAGATGATGGCGCCGAGGATGCCCCAGAAGAGCACGCGGTGCTGGTAGGCCGGGGGGACGGCGAAGTAGCGGAAGAGGACGAGGAAGACGAAGAGGTTGTCGACGCTGAGCGACTTCTCGATCAGGTACCCGGTCAGGAACTCCAGGCCCCGCTCCGGACCGAACCAGACCCAGACGCCGGCGTTGAAGGCCAGGGCCAGGAGGATCCAGAAGACGCTCCACCCCAGCGCCTCGCGCGTGGCGATGACGTGGGCCTGCCGGTGGAGGCCCAGGTCCAGCGCCAGCATGGCCAGGATGAAGAGGGTGAAGCCGATCCAGAGCACGGGGGTGCCGACCGTCGTCATCTCCACCGGACCAGCGTAGCGGCCGCCAGGCCGCCCGGGAAGGGTCCCGGCCGCCAGGGCGGCGAAGTCGTTGACGCAGCCATGGACGCCCGTACGCCCGTCATCGAACTCCGGCGGATCACCAAGCGCTTCCCCGGCGTCGTCGCCAACGACCGGGTGGACCTGGGCGTCCACGCCGGGGAGATCCACGCGCTGGTCGGGGAGAACGGCGCGGGGAAGTCCACGCTGATGAAGATCCTCTACGGCCTCTACCTGCCGGACGAGGGGGAGGTCGTGGTGCGCGGGCGGCCCGTGCGCCTGGAGTCGCCCCGCCAGGCCCTCCGGCTGGGGATCGGCATGGTGCACCAGCACTTCATGCTCATCCCGCGCTTCACCGTCACCGAGAACGTCATCCTCGGCGCCGAGCCGGTGCGCCGCGGGGACCGCCTGGCCCTCCGCGAGGCCGAGGCCGCGGTGGCGGCCATCGCGCAGCGCTACGGGTTCGCCATCGACCCGCGGGCGCTGGTGGCCGAGCTCTCCGTGGGGGAGCAGCAGCGCGTCGAGATCATCAAGGTGCTCTACCGCGGCGCCGAGGTCCTGATCCTCGACGAGCCGACCGCCGTGCTGGCGCCGCAGGAGGTGGACGACCTCTTCGAGAACCTGCGCCGCCTGCGCGCCCAGGGCAAGACGATCATCTTCATCAGCCACCGCCTGGAGGAGGTCCTGGCCATCGCCGACCGGGTGACGGTCCTGCGCCGGGGGGCGGTGGTGGGAACGGTCCGGGCGGATGCGACCACGCGGGCCCAGCTGGCCGAGATGATGGTGGGGCGCCCCGTCCTGCTGGCGGTGGAACGGCGGGAGACGGTCCCGGGGCCGGTGCGGCTGCGCGCCGAGGGCCTGTGGGCGCTGGACGGGCGGGGGCTGCCGCGCGTGCGCGACGTGACCTTCGAGGTGCGCGCCGGGGAGATCTACGCGCTGGCCGGGGTGGAGGGGAACGGGCAGAGCGAGCTGGTCGAGGCCCTGGTGGGGCTCCGGCCCATCGCCCGCGGGCGCCTGTTCATCGACGGGCGGGACGTCACCCACGCCGGTCCGCGGGCCATCCGCCTGCTGGGCGTGGCCCACATCCCCGAGGACCGCCACCGGCGCGGCCTGGTCCTCCCCATGGAGGTGCGGGAGAACCTCGTCCTGGGGCACCACACGCGGCCCGAGTTCACCCGCGGCCCGCTGCTGCGCCAGGCGGCCGTGGACCGCTTCGCCGCCGACCGCGTGCGCGCCTACGACGTGCGCGTCCCCTCCCTGGCCACCCCGGCGCTGGCGCTGTCGGGCGGCAACCAGCAGAAGGTGGTCGTCGCCCGCGAGTTCGCCTTCGACCCGCAGGTGCTGGTGGCGGCCCAGCCCACCCGCGGGCTGGACATCGGGGCCACCGAGTTCGTCCAGCAGCAGCTCATGGAGGCCAAGGCCCGGGGCATGGCCGTGCTGCTGGTCAGCGTGAGCCTGGACGAGGTCTTCTCCCTGGCCGACCGCATCGGGGTGCTCTTCCACGGCGAGGTGGTGGGGGAGTTCCGGCGGGGCGAGGTCACCCCGCAGGAGGTGGGCCTCTACATGACCGGCGCGAAGCGCCAGGTCCCCGCGTGAGCCTGCCGGCGCGCCTCCTACTGCTGCAGGTCCTGACGCCGCTGCTGGCCATCCTCTTCGGGGCGGTGGTGGCGTCGGGCATCCTGCTGGCCATCGACCGGGACCCGCTGGCGGTCTACGGGCAGATGCTGCGCTTCACCCTGACGCGGGCGGACAGCCTGGCCTCGATCTTCTTCAAGGCCACGCCGCTGATCCTGGCCGGCCTGGCGGCGGCGCTGGCCTTCCGCGCGTCGCTGTGGAACATCGGCGTGGAGGGCCAGTACTACGTCGGGGCGATCCTGGCCGCCTACGTGGGGTTCGCCGTGCGCGGCCTGCCCGCGGTGGCGCACCTGCCGCTGGCGGTGCTGGCCGGGGCGGCCGGCGGCATGGCCTGGGCCTTCCTGCCCATCGCCCTGCGCCTGCGGCGGGGTGCCCATGAGGTCATCACCACGATCATGATGAACTACATCGCCGCCGCCCTCGTCCTCTACCTGCTCGAACCGGGGCTGCTGCGCGACCCCGCCCAGGCGGGGACCCCGCGCGTGCGCACCCCCGACGTCCTGCCCGGCGCCCGGCTGCCCTCGCTGCGGCCGGTGCTCGACCTGGTGGGGCTGCAGATCCCCGGCTACTCCAGCCTGAACTGGATGCTGGTGGTGGGGCTCCTGCTGTGCGTCCTCTTCGCCCTGGTCCTGCGCCGCACGACCTTCGGCTTCGAGGTGCGCGCCGTGGCGGCCAACCCCCAGGCGGCCGAGGCGGCGGGCATCCCGCTCGGGCGCGTGCTCTTCACGATGTTCCTGCTCAGCGGGGCCGTCGCCGGGCTGGTCGGGCTGAGCGACACGCTGGGCTTCTTCGGCTACTTCGACATCGACTTTCCCAAGGGCTACGGCTTCCTGGGCATCTCGGTGGCGCTGCTGGCGCGCAACCACCCCGTGGGCGTCATCCCGGCGGCGCTCCTGCTGGCCTTCCTCGACCGCGGGGCCCAGGGGGTGCAGGTCTTCGCCGGGGTGCCGCGCGAGGTCATCGCCATCATGCAGGGCGTGATCATCCTGGCCATCGTCGTGGCTTACGAGCTGCTGACGCGCTACCTCCGCGCCCTGCGCAAGCGCGAGGCCGCCCGGGCCGAGCCCGCCCGCGCGCTGCTGCCGGCGCTCGGGGAGGGCCGGCGGGCGGGGGAGGCGGCCGGAGGCGGCGGGCCGTGAGCGAAGTCCCGGAACTCCTCCGGACGCTGCTCAGCGCAGCACTCCTGGCCTCCGCGGTCCGGCTCACCGTGCCCATCCTGCTGGCGGCGCTGGGGGCGGTCTTCACCGAGCGCGGCGGGGTGGTGAACATCGGCCTGGAAGGCATGATGATCATGGGCACCTTCTGGGGTGCCGCCGCCACCTACTTCACCGCCCAGGCCCTGCCGGGGCTGGTGGCCGCCGTCCCCGACCTGGCCCCGCTCGCCGGCATGGGCGCCGCGGTGCTGGCCGGCATGGCGCTCGCCCTGGTCCACGCCGTCGTCACCGTCACCTTCCGGGTGGACCAGATCATCAGCGGGGTGGCCCTCAACCTCCTGGCCGTGGGCCTGGCCCGGTTCCTCAACATCCTCTTCTTCCGGGTGGCCACGCAGTCGCCGGGGATCGAGGGGTTCACGCCCATCTCCCTCCCGCTGCTGCGCGACCTCCCCGCGCTGGCGCCGGTGGCGCGCAACCTCTCCCCGGTCATCCCGCTGGCCCTCCTCCTGGTGGTGGCGGGGCACTGGGTGCTGGTGCGCACGCGCTTCGGCCTGCGGCTGCGCGCGGTGGGGGAGCACCCGCTGGCCGCCGACACCCTCGGCATCGACGTCTACCGCATGCGCTACCTGGGGGTGCTGCTGAGCGGGGCGCTGGCCGGCTTCGCCGGCGGGTACCTGGCCATCGAGCAGGGCCACGGGTACCTGGAGGGGATGACGCAGGGGCGCGGCTTCATCGCGCTGGCCGCCATGATCTTCGGCAACTGGTGGCCGGTAGGGGCCCTGGGGGCGTCGGCGCTCTTCGGCTACTTCGACGCGCTCAGCCTGCGCGTCGTGGCGCTGCGCATCCCGTACCAGTTCATCACCGTCCTGCCCCACATCGTCACGATCCTCGTGCTGGCCGGGGTGGTGCGCCGCGCCCAGCCGCCGGCCGCCGACGGGATCCCCTACGCCAAGGAGGAGGAGTGAGCGCGCTCCTCATGGGCGTCACGTACATCGAAGGGACCGTCCGGGAACCGAATGCGAGGGAGGCGACCGTACGCTTCCTCGTGGACAGCGGCGCCACCTACACGCTCCTGCCCCACGAGGTCTGGCGGCACCTGGGTCTCACCCCACCAGGCGCGTGACGTTCATGCTGGCCGATGGGACGGCTGTCGAGCGGGGCGTGTCGGAGTGTGACATCATCCTCCCCCAGGGCGAGGCGCGCACCCCGGTGATCCTGGGGGAACCGGGGGACGAGGCCCTGCTCGGAGTGGTGACCCTGGAGATCCTCGGCCTGGTCCTCAACCCCTTCACGCGACAGCTCCAGCCGATGCGGATGATATTGGCCTGAGGCCGCGTTCGCGGAGGCCGGTGGCGAAAGTCGGGCCGTCGGTCCGCACCGGGGCGGTGGAGGGAGGGAGTGTTCCGACACCGAAGGGCGGCAGAGAGGCTGCACGCGGAGGTGAGGCCCGTGGCCGTTCGTCCCGAGGAGATCGTCTCACCGCCGTGGGTCCGCTTCTACGACCCCGGCGTCCCGGCCCACCTGACCTATCCGGATCACCCCGTCCACCACCTGCTGGAGCAGGCAGCCCGGCGCTACGGCCCGCGCCCCGCTCTGGTCTTCTTCGGGCGCCCGCTCTCCTATGCCGCCCTGGACACGCTGGCCACCCGGTTCGCCGCCGGGCTGCAGCGCCTCGGCGTGGAGCCGGGGACGCCGGTCTCCCTCCACCTGCCCAACTGTCCCCAGTTCGTCATCGCCTACTACGGCATCCTGAAGGCCGGCGGTGTGGCCGTCCCCCACAACCCGCTCTACACCGAGCGCGAGGTGGCCCACCAGCTCCAGGACGCCGGCGTGCGCGTGGCCGTCACCCTCGACCTGGTGACCCCCGCGGTGCTGCCGGCCGCCCGCCGCGCCGGCGTCCGCGACGTCGTCGTCACGCCCATCACCGCGTACATGCCGCTGCCCCTGCGGCTCCTCTACCCGCTTAAGGCCGCGCGCGAGGGGCAGCGCGTGCGCGTCCCGTGGGGGCCCGGCCTGCACCGGTTCGCCACGCTGCTCCAGCCGGCGCCGCTGCGCCCGGTGGCGGTGCGGCCGGACGACCCGGCCCAGTACCAGTACACCGGCGGCACCACCGGCACCCCGCAGGCCGCGGTCCTCACCCACCGCAACCTGGTGGCGAACGTCACGCAGGTGGTGGCGTGGAACCCCCGGGCGCAGCCCGGCGCGGAGACCGCCATGGCGGTGCTGCCCTTCTTCCACATCTACGGCCTCACGGCCGTCCTCAACGCCGGATTCGCCCAGGGGCAGACGCTCGTCCTGATCCCGCGCTTCGACCCGTCCCTGGTCCTGCGGGCGGTGCGGCGCCACCGCCCCACCTACTTCCACGGCGTGCCCACCATGTACATGGCGCTGCTGGCCCACCCGGCGCTGGCACGCACGCCGCTCGGCTCCATCCGCGCCTGCATCAGCGGGGCGATGGCCCTGCCGGTGGCCGTGCAGCAGGAGTGGGAGGCCCGGACGGGCGGCCGCCTGGTGGAAGGGTATGGGCTGACCGAGGCCGCGCCGGTCACGCACTGCAACCCGGTGTGGGGCCACCGGAAGACCGGGAGCATCGGAATCCCGCTGCCCGACACCGAGGCGCGCATCGTCGACCCCGAGACGGCGCAACCGCTGCCCCCGGGCGAGGTGGGCGAGCTGGCGGTGCGCGGGCCCCAGGTGATGGCCGGCTACCTGCGCCAGCCGGAGGCCACGGCGCGGGCGCTGCGCGACGGCTGGCTGCTCACCGGGGACATGGCGCGCATGGACGAGGACGGCTTCTTCTACCTGGTGGACCGCAAGAAGGAGATGATCAACGTCGGCGGGCTCAAGGTCTTCCCGCGGGAGGTGGAGGAGGTCCTCTACGAGCACCCGGCCGTGCGCGAGGCCGCGGTGGTGGGGATGCCCGACCGGGAGCGCGGCGAGCGGGTGAAGGCGTTCGTGGCGCTCAAGCCGGGGGCCACGGTGACCGCGGAGGCGCTCATCGCTCACTGCCGCGAACGCCTGGCCCCGCACAAGGTGCCCCGGGCCATCGAGGTGCGGGAGACGCTGCCGAAGAGTCTGATCGGCAAGGTGCTGCGACGGGTGCTGGCGGAGGAGGCCCGCGCCGGAGCGGGGACGCCCTGACGGGACGGCAGGGGATTCCGCCCCGCAGTCGGGAACACCTCCAACAGGAGAGGCTCCCCGAGGTGAGCCGGATGGGCGGGTACCACGAGTTCCACGTGAGCGACGAGATCCAGGTGGCGCTGGGCCTGGAGGCGGCGGTGGTGGCGCTGGAGTCGGCTGTGGTCACGCACGGCCTGCCGCATCCTGCCAACCTGGAGGCGGCGGAGCGGATGGCTTCTGCGGTGCGGCGGGCCGGGGCCGTGCCCGCCATGGTGGCCGTGCTGGAGGGCCGCATCACCGTGGGCGTGGGGCCGGACGAGCTGAGCAGGCTGGCCGACGCCCGGGGGGTGAAGGTGGCGCGTCGCGACCTGCCGGTGGCGCTGGCGCGCGGAGCCACCGGCGGGACGACCGTCTCGGCCACGCTGGCCGTGGCCCACGCCCTGGGGGTGCGGGTGCAGGCCACCGGCGGCATCGGCGGGGTCCACCTCGGCGCCGAGCGGACGTGGGATGTTTCGGCCGACCTGGACGAGCTCACCCGCCGCCCGCTGGTGCTCGTGGCCTCGGGGACCAAGGCGATCTGCGATCCGGGGGCGACGCTGGAGGCGCTCGATACCCGCGGGGTGACGGTCGTGGGCTTCGGGACCGACCGCTTCCCCCTCTTCTACATGCCGGACAGCGGCTACCCCGTCCCCTGGGAGGTCGACTCCCCGGCCGAGGCGGCGGCGATCTACCGGGCCAAGCAGCGTCTGGGCGACCCGTCGGCGCTGCTGGTCTGCCACCCGCCCCCGCCTGACGCCCGACTGCCGGCAGGGCTGGTGCGCGAGGCCGTGGCGCGGGCCGTGGAGGCGGCGGCGCGGGAGGGCATCCGCGGCGGGGACCTGACGCCCTACCTCCTGGCCGAGGTCGACCGGCTGACCCAGGGGGCGGCGGTGCGCGCCAACCTGGCGCTGCTCGAAGCCAACGCCGCCCTGGCCGCGCGCATCGCCCTGGCCCTGACCGAGGAGCGCCTCCCCGCCTAGCGCCCGTGCCGGGAGAGGACGCCGCTCCGGAGGGGTTCGGCCCGGCGCTGCGGCACGCCCGGGAACGGGCCGGCCTCTCCCTGGCCGACGTCGCCCGGCTGACCAGGATCCGCGAGACCTACCTGGCAGCGCTGGAACGCGAAGACCTGGCGGCGCTGCCCCCGCCCATCTACGCGCGCGGCTACCTGCGGGCCTATGCCCGCCTGCTGGGGTTGGACCCCGCCCCGCTGGTCGCCGCCTTCAACCGCGCGGTTCCGCCGGCCCCGCGGCCTCATGGCGGCCCCGGCGAGATCATCATCGAGCCCGGCGCGCCGCCCAGCCCGGTGCAACGCTACCTCCGCTACGCGGCCTGGGGGGCACTGGCGCTGGGGCTCTTCCTCACGTACGTCCTGATCGTGCAGGTGGTCGAGTTCGCCCGGCCCCTCCCGCCGGCACCACAGGCGGCGGCTACCGCGGTCCCCTCCCCTGGGGGCCGGCCTTTCGCCGAAGCGTCCCCGCCGCCGGCACCCGCGGTGGCGCCTTCGCCGACGCCGGAGGCCCCCACCGGCGTGACGCTCACCGTCTCCGTCCACGAGGCCTCCTGGCTGCGGGTCACCGCCGACGGCGACCGGGTCTTCCAGGGGATCCTGCAGGCCGGCGAAGCCCGCACCTGGCGGGCGGAGCGCCAAGTGACCATACGGATCGGGAATGCGGGAGGGGTCGACCTGACGGTGAACGGGGAACCGCTCGGCCGCCTCGGGGCGCGTGGGGAAGTGGTGACCCGGACCTTCCGCGCCACCTCTCCGATGCCCTGAAGACGGGCGCCGCCCCGGGGGGATCCGGAGCGGCGCCCGGTCGTCGTCTGGCCGGTCAGCGCTTGCGCCTGGTGGCTCCGACGGCCAGCTTCAGGTCCTTGCTCGCCCGGAACGCCACCTTGCGGCTCGCCGGGATCCTGATGGCCTCACCGGTCTGGGGGTTGCGCCCCATGCGGGCGGGGCGGTCCCGGACCGCAAAAATGCCGAAGCCGGGGACGCTCACCCGCTCGCCCCGCTTGAGCGCGCGCGTGATCTCCTCGAAGACCACGTCGACCGCGCGCACGCCGTCCTTCTTGCTCAGCTCCAGCTCTTCCGCTACCGCGTTGGCCAGCTCCCGTTTGGTCATCCGTCCCTCCTCTGCTCCAGGATTGGATTCCGAGGAAGACAATTACCACGCCGGCCGACGGCAATCATTCTCTCCCCCAAATCTCCTCGGCCGCGCCGGCACAGCTCCCGGCAGCGTGCCGGCCCGCCGGGCAGGGAGCCGGCACGCCAGGAGTGTCGCGGAGGCCCCCGAAACAGTGAGGGGGCGGCAGGCGCCGCGCCGACGCCCGCCCCGTCACGAGGACGATGCGCGCCGAACTCATCTCCGTCGGGACCGAACTCCTGCTGGGCCAGATCACCGACACCAACGCCGCCTTCCTCGCCCGCGTCCTGGCCGAGCACGGCGTGGACCTCTACTTCAAGCAGACCGTCGGCGACAACCCCGCCCGCATCCAGCAGGCCGTGCGGCTGGCGCTGGAGCGGGCCGACCTGGTCGTCATGACCGGGGGGCTCGGCCCCACCGAGGACGACCTGACCGTCGCCGCGGTGGCGGACCTGCTGGGCCTGCCGCTGGTCGAGCGGCCCGAGGCCCGCGAGCACATCCGCACCTTCTTCGAGACGCGGCGCCGCCCCGCAGCCGCCTCGGTCTACAAGCAGGCGCTGCTCCCCCAGGGGGCCCGGCTCATCCCCAACCGCCGCGGTACCGCCCCCGGCGTGGCCATTACCCACGGGCAAGCCACCATCGTCATCCTGCCCGGGGTGCCGGCGGAGATGGAGGCCATGGTGGAGGACTTCCTCCTCCCCTGGCTGCGGGAGCGCACCGGCGGGGAGGTGATCCGCTCGCGCATCCTGCGCGTGACCGGCCTGGGGGAGTCGGCCGTGGAGGAACGCATCAAGGACCTCCTCGCCATGACCACCCCGACGGTCGCCCCCTACGCCAAGCTCGGCGAGGTCCACCTGCGGCTCACGGCCAAGGGCACGCCGGAGGCGGTGGCGGCAGCCCTGGACGAGGGGGAACGGCTCGTCCGCGCCCGCCTGGGCGACCTGGTCTACGGGGTGGATGAGGAGACGCTGGAGGGGGTAGTGGGCGAGCTCCTGCGCCGGCGCGCCCTCACGCTGGCGGTGGGAGAGTCGTGCACCGGCGGCCTCATCACCCACCGCCTCACCGACATCCCCGGGAGCTCTGCCTACCTGCGGCTCGGGGTGGTGGCCTACAGCAACGAGGCCAAAACGGCCCTGCTCGGGGTGCCACCCGAGCTGCTGGCCCGCTATGGGGCGGTGAGCCCGCAGGTGGCGGCCGCCATGGCCGCCGGCGCCCGCCGCGTGGGGGGCGCCGACCTGGGGCTGGGTGTCACCGGCATCGCCGGGCCGTCGGGCGGCACCCCGGAGAAGCCCGTGGGGCTGGTCTACCTGGCCCTCACCGACGGCGTCGAGGAGCGGGTGGAGGAGGTGCGCTTCGGCGCCGCCCCCGGGCGGCGGGCCGTCAAGGCGCTCACCAGCCAGGCCGCGCTCAACCTCCTCCGGCTCTACCTGCTGCGCGCCTCCCGCGTCCCCGGGTGAGGACGCCTCCCCGGATGGCAGCCCGTCACCGCATCTTCATCGCAGTACCGCTGGATCCCGCCCTGGCCGGTGCGGTGGTCGAGCTGGAGCGGCGCATCACCGCGGCCGGCGGTCCCGTCCGGTGGATCCGCGCGGAGCAGCTGCACTTCACGGTGCGCTTCCTGGGAGAGATCACGCCGGTGCAGGTGGCCCTGGTCCGGCGGGCCACGCGGACGGTGGCGGCGGCGGCCTCCCCCTTCCCGCTCACCCTCCAGGGCATCGGGGCGTTCCCGTCGCTGCACCGTCCCCAGGTGATCTGGGTGGGCGTGCGCGAGGGCGCGGAGGGGCTGGCCCGACTTTCGCGTGCCCTCGACGACGCGCTGGCCCCACACCACTTCCCCCGGGAGGATCGCCCCTACGTCGCCCACCTCACGCTGACCCGCGTCCGGGATCGCCGGCAGTGGGGGGACGTGGTGCGGGCACTCAGTACCTTCCGGGAGACGCCGGTGGGGACCCAGGTCGCCGACCGCTTGGCGGTCATGGAGAGCCACCTGGGGCGGGGGGGCGCCCGCTATACCGTGGTCGAGGAGGTGCCCCTGGGCCACCTATTGAAGTCTTCCAGGGAGGAGGCACTAGATGTGGTGGACCCGGGCAGTGGCGCCACCCCGAAAAACTCGGCGGGCCGGCCGATTAGGGTGAACGAAAGCCGAGACAGCCGCGGGGACGGCGTTCCTTGACATGCGAACAGATGTTTGGTATGCATGGCAGCACGAGGCCGTCTCCCCCATCTCGCCGCGGCCCCACGGCGCGGCCGGCAGGAGGCTAGCAGCATGAACGAACGCCAGCGCGCGCTGGAACTGGCCCTCACCCAGATCGAGAAGCAGTTCGGCAAGGGCTCGATCATGAAGCTCGGCGAGGCCACCGCCCGGCTCCAGGTAGAGGTCATCTCCACGGGGGCCCTGGCCCTGGACGTGGCGCTGGGGGTCGGCGGGGTGCCGCGGGGACGGGTGGTGGAGATCTACGGCCCCGAGTCCTCGGGCAAGACCACGCTGGGCTACCACATCATCGCCGAGGCGCAGCGGGAGGGCGGGGTGGCCGCCTTCATCGACGCCGAGCACGCGCTGGATCCCAACTACGCGCGGGCGGTCGGCGTGGACGTCGACAGCCTGCTCCTCTCCCAGCCGGACAGCGGCGAGCAGGCCCTGGAGATCGCCGAGATGCTGGTGCGCAGCGGCGCCGTGGACGTCATCGTCATCGACTCGGTGGCCGCCCTTGTGCCCCGCGCCGAGCTCGAGGGGGAGATGGGGGACGCGCACGTGGGGCTGCAGGCGCGCCTCATGTCCCAGGCGCTGCGCAAGCTGGTCGGGGCCATCGCCAAGTCCCGCACCACCGTGATCTTCATCAACCAGATCCGGGAGAAGGTCGGGGTGCTCTTCGGCTCGCCCGAGACCACCACCGGCGGCCGCGCGCTCAAGTTCTACTCCTCCGTCCGCATGGAGATCCGCCGCACCGAGAACATCAAGAGCGGCGAGGAGGTCAAGGGGATGCGCGCCCGGGTCAAGGTGGTGAAGAACAAGGTCGCCCCGCCCTTCCGCGACGCCGAGGTGGACATCTTCTACGGCCAGGGGATCTCCCGCGCCGGAAGCGTGCTGGACGTGGCCCAGGCGGTGGGCGTGGTCACCCGCACCGGCACCTGGTTCGCCTACGGCGACCTGCGCCTGGGGCAGGGGCGCGACAACGCCCGCGACTTCCTCGAGAACAACCCCGAGCTCATGCGGGAGATCGAGCAGCGGGTGCGGGAGAAGCTCGGTCTGACCCGCCGCCCTGCCGCAGGCGGCCCCGGGGAGGTCGCGGCGACCGGTGCGCCCCCCGTCCCTGCCGTCTCGCCCGCGCCTGTCGCCATCCCGTCCCGGGCGCGCGGAGCAGAGCCCGTAGCGCCAGCCAAGGAGGCTGCGGCCAAGGCGAGAGGCTGACGAGAGGTCCGCGTCGGATGAGGCAGGTGGTCCGCATCCGCCCCGCCGGGCGAGGCGGAGCCCGCCGCGCCGTTTGGCTGGACGATGGACGGCGGCTGGTGCTGGACGCGGACGACATCAGCCGTCTGGGGCTCGAGCCGGGGCAGGGGGTGGACGACCTGCTCCTGCGCCGGCTCGACCGGTTGGCGCAAGAGGCAGAGGCTCGGGCCGCCGCGTTGCGCCTGCTGAAGGTCCGCCTGCGCAGCCGGGCGGAGCTCGAGCACCGCCTGAGGCGCTGCGGGTTCGACCCGACCACGGTGGCGCGGGTCCTCGACCGGCTGGCGGCCGCCGGGTGGGTGGACGACCGACGCTTCGCCCGTGCCTGGGTGGAAGGGCGGCTGGCCCTCGGCCGCGCGGGTCCCCGGCGCCTCCGTGCCGAGCTGCGCGCCCGCGGGGTGCCGCCCGACCTGGTCGACGAGGCCCTCCGGGCCGCCTGGCAGCCGGAGGAGGAGCGGACCCGCGCGGAGGCCCTGGCGCGCCGCCACCTCGCCCGCACCCGGGCGCTGCCACCTGAGGTGCGGCTGCGGCGGGTGGCCGGGCTGCTGGCACGCCGCGGCTTCAGCCCGGAGGTGGTCGCCGACCTCCTGCGCCGGCTGGCGCGGGAGGTGGCACCGACCGTCACCGGACGGGAGGTACCGTGACGCACCACTCGGCCCAGATCACGCTCGACCTGGACGCCCCGCTCCCCGTCCTGAGCGACGCGCCGCCGGCCGAGCGGGTGCTGGAGGGGCTCAACGAGGAGCAGCGCCGTGCCGTCACCCACGGCGAGGGGCCCCTCCTCATCGTCGCCGGGGCCGGCACCGGCAAGACCACGGTGATCACCCGGCGCATCGCCTGGCTGATCGCCGCCCGCCGCGCCCGCCCGGGCGAGATCCTGGCCGTGACCTTCACGGACAAGGCCGCCGGGGAGATGGAGGAGCGCGTCGACCTGCTCGTCCCCTACGGCTACACCGACATCTGGATCTCCACCTTTCACGCCTTCGGCGACCGCGTGCTGCGCGAGCACGCGCTCGAGGCCGGGCTCCCGCCGGACTTCCGGGTCCTGTCGCGGGCGGAGCAGGTGATCTTCCTCAAGGAGCGCCTCTTCGAGCTGCCGCTGCGGCTGTACCGGCCGCTGGGGGACCCGACGCGCTACGTGGAGGCGCTCATCACGCTCTTCAGCCGGGCCAAGGACGAGGACGTCTCCCCGGACGAGTACGCCGCCTACGCGGCCCGGGTGGCCGCCGACGCCGCGGCCCGCCCCGAGGAGGCGGAGCTGGCCGACCTGGCCCGCCAGCAGGAGGAGCTGGCTGCCGCCTACCAGGCCTACCAGGCGATGCTGGCCCGCGCGGGGCTGGTGGACTTCGGCGACCTGATCACGTTGCCGCTGCGCCTCTTCCGGGAGCGTCCGGCGGTGCTGCGCCGCTACCAGGAGCGCTTCGCGTACATCCTGGTGGACGAGTTCCAGGATACCAACTACGCCCAGTTCCAGCTCGTCCGCCTGCTCGGTGCGGCCCGTCCCAATATCACCGTGGTGGGCGACGACGACCAGGCCATCTTCAAGTTCCGCGGGGCCTCCATCAGCAACATCCTGGGGTTCACCCAGGCCTACCCGCAAGCCACCCAGGTCGTCCTCACGCGCAACTACCGCTCCCGCCAGCCCATCCTCGACGCGGCCCACCGGCTGATCCGCCACAACGACCCGGACCGCCTGGAGGTGCGCAGCGGCATCGACAAGCGCCTGGTGGCGGTGCGCGACGAGGTGGAGGGCCCGGCGCCGACGGGGGTGGTGGAGCACCTGGTCTTCGACACCCTCAGCAGCGAGGCGGACGGCGTGGCCGCGCGCATCGCCGCGGCGGTGGAGGCCGGCGGGCGCCGCTACCGCGACTTCGCCATCCTCGTGCGCAGCAACGGGGACGCCGACCCCTTCCTGCGCGCCCTCAACCTCAAGGGGATCCCTCACCGCTTCACCGGCAGCCGCGGGCTCTACAACCGCGAGGAGGTCCGCCTGGTCATCGCCTTCCTGCGCGTGCTGGCCAACCCCGCCGACAACCTCAGCCTCTACTACCTGGGGATCTCGCCGCTCTACCTGCTCGACCCCACCGACCTGGCCAAGGCGCTCGCCTACGCCAGCCGCAAGAACCGTACCCTGGAGTTCGTCTACCGCCACCTCGACCAGTTCCCCGACCTGGCCGCCGAGACCGGGCCGGAGACGCGCGCCGCCATCGGCCGGCTGCTCGAGGACCTGGACGAGATGCGCCGTGCCATGAAGGACCTGCCCACCGGGCGCGTCCTCTACGAGTACCTGGTGGCGCGCACCGGCTACGTGCGCCGCCTGGCCACCTCGGGCGTCCCCGAGGACGAGGTGCGCGTGGCCAACCTGGCGCGCTTCTTCGACATCGTCGCCCGCTACGGCGAGGTGGCCGCCTACGACCGTGTCCCCGAGTTCGTGCGCCGCCTGGACGAGCTCATCGCCGCCGGCGACGACCCTCCCGTGGCCGAGGCCGATCCCGACGTCGATGCCGTGAACGTCCTCACCGTGCACAAGGCCAAGGGGCTGGAGTTCCCGGTGGTCTTCCTGGTCTCGTGCGTGGCCGACCGCTTCCCCACCCGCCACCGCGGGGAGGCGCTCCCGCTCCCCGACGCCCTCGTCAAGGACGTCCTGCCCACCGGCGACGCGCACCTGCAGGAGGAGCGGCGCCTGTTCTACGTGGGGATGACGCGGGCGCGGGACGAGCTGGTCCTGACCAGCGCCCGCGACTACGGCGGGGCCCGGCCGCGCAAGGTGAGCCGCTTCGTGCTGGAGGCCCTCGACCGCCCCGCCGCCGACCCCCCGGGGAGCGTCTTCCGCGCCTCACCGGTGGAGACGATCCACCGCCACGCCCCGCCCACGGACGGGCAGCAGGCGCTGGCGGGCGTGCTGCCGCCCGACCAGCCGCTCGTCCTCTCCTTCCGCCAGGTGGACGACTACGAGACCTGCCCGCTGAAGTTCAAGTACACCCACATCCTGCGGGTGCCGCTGCTGCGCGACCACCGCGTCGTCTACGGCAGCGCGGTGCACGAGGCGGTGCGCGAGTACAACCGGCGCAAGGCCCGCGCGCAGGCGGTGACGCTGGAGGACCTGCTGCGCACCTTCGAGCGGGCCTGGGTGAACGAGGGGTTCATCAGCCGGGAGCACGAGGACCAGCGCCTGGAGGAGGGGCGCACGGTCCTGCGCCGCTTCTTCGAGTTCCAGGAGGCCCAGGGCAACCGGCCCACCTTCGTCGAGGCGCCCTTCTCCGTCCAGGTGGGGGCGACGCGCGTCAAGGGGCGGTGGGACCGGGTGGACCTGCGCAGCGGGGAGCCGGTGATCATCGACTTCAAGACCAGCGACGTGCGCCAGCCCAAGGAGGCGCACCGCCGCGCCCGGGAGAGCCGCCAGCTGGCCATCTACGCGCTGGCCTACCGGGAGGTCTACGGGACGCTGCCGGCCCGGCTTGAGCTGCACTTCCTCGGGCCGCAGGGGGTGCTCGTGGGGGAGGTCGTCCCCGACGAGGCGCTCGTGGCGGAGGCCCGGGCCGACATCGAGCACGCCGCCGCCGGGGTGCGGGCGGGGAACTTCATCGCCACGCCCGACTACTACCAGGCCTGCCGCTTCTGCGCCTTCAACACCATCTGCCCCTACACCGCCACGGGCGATCCGCCCGCGGACGGCTGACGGGACGAGCCCGCTGGGCGCCGTCGATGTCGGACCGACCCCTCACCCTGCTGCACACCGCCGACCTGCACCTGGGGATGGCCTTCCCCGGCCTGGGCGAGCGCGGAAGAGAACACCGGGAGCAGCTGCGCCGCACCTTCGCCCGCATCGTCGAGGTGGCCCTGGAGCGGCGTGTGGACCTCCTCGTGGTGGCGGGCGACCTCTTCCACTCGCCGCGGCAGGGGGAGGGGACGGTCGCCTTCGTCCGAGACCAGTTCCGACAGCTGGGCGAGGGAGGCGTCCGCGTGGCGGTGGTGGCCGGGAACCACGACCCGCTGGTCGAGGAGAGCGTGTGGACCCGGGCCCGCTTCCAGGAGGCGCCGCACGTCCACCTCTTCGGGTTGGCGCCCGAGGCCGTGACCTACCCCGACCTCGACCTCACGCTGCTGGGGCAGTCGGTGGGGCCGGACGGCCCGGCAGGGCTGGCCGCCTGGCCGCGCCGTCCGACGACCACCCGCTTCGCCGTCGGCGTCGCGCACGGGAGCGCCTACCGCGAGGGGGTGGTGGAGGAGGGCCCGATCCACCCGGCGGACATCCGGGCGCTAGGCCTCGACTACCTGGCACTGGGAGACTGGCACTCCCCCTCCCAGGTCACCGGCCCGCCGACGCCCGCCTGGTATGCCGGGGCGCCGGAGTTCCTCGCCATGGACCAGGAAGGGGGGCAGGTCCTGCTCGTCACCATCTCCGCCCCCCGCGCGGCGATCGTCGAGCCTGTGCCGGTGGGCCGGCGGCGCTACCGGCGGCGGCAGGTGGACGTGACCGGACTCGACCCCGCTCAGGTGCAGACCGACCTGCTGGCCGAGGCCGATCCCGACACCGTCCTGGACGTCGTGCTCACCGGCCTGGCCCCCCCCGGGGCGGAGCCTGATCCGCGTGCGCTGGAGGACGCCCTGCAGGAGGTCTGCTTCCGCGCCCGGGTGCGCGATGCCCGACGCCCCCTCCTGGACGAGGCCATGCTCGAGGCCTTCCCCGAGCGCACGCTGGTGGGCCGATTTATCCGGGAGATGCGCCGCCGCGCCGATGCGGCACCGCAGGAGGAGCGGGAAGTGATCGAGGAAGCCCTCCAGCTCGGCGTAGCCCTCCTCCTCCATCCCGAGGATGTCTGAGCCGCCTCCGATCGAGGTGCGGACTCGGATGCGGCGGCTGACCTCGGAGCGGCAACTGACCCTCGGATGCGGCTG
>JAVHLY010000008.1:0-69020 GCA_031081585.1 Armatimonadota bacterium | reverse complement strand
ACTGACCCTCGGATGCGGCTGCTGACCCTGCGCCTGCGCCACTTCGCCGGCCTCGCCGAGGCGGTAGTGCCCTTCGCGCCGGGCATCACGGTGGTCCAGGGCCCCAACGAGGCGGGGAAGTCCACCATCCGCCAGGCGCTCCTGGCGGCGTTCTTCGCCAGCCCGGCCACGACCGCCCGCCGGCGGGAGGAGTGGCGCCCCTGGGGCTCCGAGACGTTCGGCAGCCTCGCTGTCGAGTTCGAGCTCGACGGCCGCCGCTTCCAGCTCGTCAAGGACTTTGAGCGGCGCCGCATGCAGCTGCGGGAGATCGGCACCGGTCAGGAGTGGGAGGGGGCGAGAGTCCAGGCGCGTCTCCAGGAGGCGCTGGGCCTCTCCACCGAGCTCCTCTACCGGGCCACGGCCATGGTCGACCAGGCCGAGCTGGCCTCGCTCGGCAAGGGCGCGGGGGAGGTGAGCGAACGCCTCTCCCGCATCGTGCAGGCCGGCCCGGGCGACGCCGAGGCGGGCGCGGTGCTCCGCCGCCTGGAGCGGGAAGTGGGCGAGCTGGAGCGGGGGCTGGAGCGGTGGGCCAAGACCCCCGGCACCATCCGGGCGCTCGAGGACGAGGTGGCCCGCCTCGAGGCCGACCGCGCCGCCCTGCAGCGCCGCGTCGCCGCCGTGGCCGCGGCCCGTGAGGAGCTCGACCGGGTGCGCGCAGCGCGCGAGGCCGCCGAACGGGACCTGGCCGACCTGCAGGCCGCGCTGCGGGCCAACCAGGAGTACGTCGTCCTGGAGCAGGAGCTGGCGCCGCTGCGGGGCCAGGAGGCCCAGCTGGCCACGCGGATCGCCGGGGCGGAGGCGGGAGTGGAGCGCCTGCGCCGCATCGCCGCGGAACTCGAGGAGCTCCAGGCGGGTGGCGTCCCCGACGACGATCGCCTGGATGCGCTGGTCCGTGCGGCGGAGCGCGTGGAGGCGCTGCGCGAGCGCCTGGCCGCCCAACAGGACCGCCTCCGGGAGGCCGAGCGCCGGGCGGCGGACGTCCCCGCCGCTCCTCAGGCGCGGGCCGCGCTCTGGAGCGGCAGTGGTCTCGCGCTGCTCGGCCTGCTCCTGGCGCTCGCTGCCGCCGCCGGCCTGCTCCCTCCGATGTGGAGCTGGCCGGTGGCGGCCTTCCTGGCCGTAGCCGGGGTGGGGACGCTGGGATGGGCCCGGCGGCGCGAGGCGCTCGTGGGCGCCGTGCGGGCGCAGGCCCTCAGGGCGCTCGCGGCGGCGCGGGAAGAGGTCGAGGCCACTGCGGGCGACCTGACCGAAGCCGAGACCCGGCTGCAGCGGGCGCTGGCGGAGAGCGGGAGCGCCACGGTGGCCGAGGCGCGGGCGCGGCGGGCCCGGCTGGGCGAGCTCGTCAGGGAGCAGGCGGAG
The DNA here is from genome assembly GCA_031081585.1 of Armatimonadota bacterium. Taxonomy (NCBI): domain Bacteria; kingdom Bacillati; phylum Armatimonadota; species Armatimonadota bacterium. The sequence goes on along the minus strand of JAVHLY010000008.1, from coordinate 67,625 downwards.
ACGCGCGGCATTGTGGAGACCCACCTGGGTGGAGAAACGCTGGAGGCGCTGCGTCAGGCGCTCGTGCGCCTGCGCGCCGACGTGGAACAGCGGGAGCGGGTGCTGCGCACACCGGAGGTTCAGGCCCGGCGTCTGACCCCGCTCCAGGTACAGCGGCTGGCCTCCGACGCTGAGGCGCTCGCCGGGCGGGTGGAGGAGTTGCGGCTTCGCCAGCGCGAACTGGAACGCCTCCTGGCCGAGGGCGCCCCCGACGACGAAGAGCTGGCCGTGGTGGAGGAACGCCTGGCCGAGCGGCGGGAGCGGCTCCTGGCGGCCCGCCGCCGCGCCCGCGTCTGCCGGGCGGCGATTGACGGCCTGCGCGCCGCTCGCGCTCAGGCCATGATCCCGGCGCGGCAGGAGGTGGAGGCGCGGGCGGGAGCGTACCTGGGCGTCCTCACCCGCGGAGCCTACCGGGAGGTGCGGCTGGAGGAACCCCCGCTGCGGGTCCTGGTCCGGGTCGATCGAGCCGGGAGGTGGCTGGAGCCCGCGGAGCCGGCGTTGAGCCGTGGCACGGTCGACCAGGTCTACCTGGCCGTGCGCCTCGCCCTGGTGGAGGTCCTCTCCCAGGGCCGCCGCCCGCCCCTGCTGCTCGACGACCCCTTCGGCAGTTTCGACCCGACCCGGCTGGCTGCGGCCATGACGTTGCTGCGCCGGATCGCCGAGGTCCACCAGGTCGTGCTCTTCACCTGCCGACCGGAGTACGAGGCATACGGCGACACGGTGGTGCGGGTGGGAGCGGGACCGCCGGGGGACGAAGCCGGTGTCGATCACCCTGCCGAGGAAGGCCCGGGTCCACTCTGGACGCCGACCGGTCCTCACTGACCGGCGGCCGGTGCATTCCGGCTCCCCTGACCACTTCTTTCAATCAATGGGCGGCCCACGGGTTCAATGGGCGCCCCACGGGCGGCGGGAGCAGACCCGTCGGAGAGCACAAACTGCGTTCAAAAGGGCGAAAATACGGGCTTGAACCCCATACTGGCGTTTCTTGACACCCCTTTTACGTAGAGCCTACAATTTTCCAAACGACGTGGAGGCACGATCTCCGAGTCACGGCAGGTGATGCGCGCGGCGTTCACGGCAGGCTAGCCAACCGTCGCCCCGGCGGGCGACGTTTATATGTGTGCCGGCTGCAGGCCGCCAGGTCGTGGCGGTCGGCGCAGCCGGGCAAGGAGGTGACCACCCATCGACCCCCTTTTGGTCGCGCTCCTGGTCCTCGGGGTGGGTGTGATCGCGTTCCTCCTTGGCTACCTCCTGCGGAAGAACGTCGCTGAGGCGCGGATCCAGTCGGCTGAAGAGGCCGCCCGGAAGATTCTGGACGAGGCGGCCCGCGAGGCCGAGGCGAAGAAGCGGGAAGCCGTCGTCGAAGCCAAAGATGAGGCCTTCCGCCTCAAGCGGGAAGCGGAGCGGGAGATCCGCGAGCAGCGGGCCGAGCTCCAGCGCCTTGAGCGGCGTTTGGTACAGCGCGAAGAGACCCTCGAGCGCAAGGGAGAGAGCTTAGAGAAGCGCGAGAAGACCGTCGCCGAACGAGAACAGGAGCTCAACCGAGCACGTGAGGAGATCGAAGCGCTCCGGGCCCAGCAGCAGGCCGAGCTGGAGCGCATCGCCCGTCTGACCGCCGAGGAGGCTCGCGCCGAACTGCTGCGCTCCGTCGAGGAGACGGCCCGGGCCGATGCCGCGGCCATCATCCGCCGGATCGAGTCCGCCGCCCGCGAGGAGGCGGACCGGCGGGCCCGCGAGATCGTCGCCCTGGCCGTCCAGCGGGTGGCTGCCGAGCACACCGCCGAGGTCACCGTCTCGGTGGTCCCGCTGCCCAACGACGAGATGAAGGGGCGGATCATCGGCCGCGAGGGGCGGAACATCCGCACCCTGGAGAGCCTGACGGGAGTCGACCTCATCATCGACGACACCCCGGAGGCGGTGACCATCTCCTCCTTCGACCCGGTGCGGCGGGAGATCGCCCGCCTCACCCTGGAGAAGCTCATCCAGGACGGCCGCATCCACCCCGCCCGGATCGAGGAGATGGTGGAGAAGGCCCAGCGGGAGCTGGAGCAGCGGATCAAGGAGGAAGGGGAGCGCGCGGCCTTTGAGGCCGGCGTCCACGGCCTCCACCCCGAGGAGCTGAAGCTGCTCGGGCGCCTGAAGTTCCGCCACTCCTACGGGCAGAACCTCCTCCAGCACTCCGTGGAGGTGGCCATGCTGGCGGGGGTCCTGGCCAGCTACCTGGGCGCGGATGCGGCCCTGGCCCGGCGGGCCGGGTTGCTCCACGACATCGGCAAGGCGCTCACCCACGAGGTGGACGGGACGCACAGCACGATCGGCGTGGACATCGCGCGGCGCTATCACGAGCCGCCCGAGGTGATCAACGCGATCGAGTACCACCACGGTGAGGCTGAGCCGGCGTCCGTGGAGGCGATCCTGGTCGCGGCGGCCGACGCCATCTCCGCCAGCCGGCCGGGGGCCCGCAAGGAGACCGTGGAGATGTACATCGAGCGGCTGGAGGGCCTGGAACGCCTGGCCACCTCCTTCCCGGGAGTGGAGAAGGCCTACGCCATCCAGGCCGGCCGCGAGGTCCGCGTCCTGGTGAAGCCCCAGGAGGTCGACGACCTCGAAGCCGCCCAGCTGGCCCGCGAGCTGGCGAAGAAGATCGAGTCGGACCTGGAGTACCCGGGGCAGATCAAGGTCACGGTGCTCCGGGAGACCCGGATCGTCGAGTACGCCCGCTGAGTGGTGATCGCTAGCCGGCACGGTCGTGTGCCATCGCTCACCCCCTCACCGGCAGGATAGCGGACGCCGCTCGCCCCGGGACGAGTGTGACGCACAACTGGCCGCTTACGCCTCACGAGCGGCGCCGGACGATCCACGGGCGGAGCTGTGGCTCTCGCGGGCCGCGGGCCGTCCGGTCGGCTCGCCTGGAGGTCCTCAGCCTGCTCTGGACTGGCGCCCGTGCCAGGCGGTGATCCCCTCGAGTGCGGTCATGGCCCACCCGAACATTGCTCGGAGCGCTGTGGGATTGGCACGGACCTCGAGCCAGGATCGGGCTCGGGCGTAGAACGCCTCCAGCACTTCAGTGGTCTGAGTCGCCGGACCCACCAGGGCCACCAGTTCGGGGAGCCGGGCCGTCAGCACCGGGCCAGGGTCGCGCGTCAGGACGATCCCCACGTCGTACAGGGCTCCCTTCAGGTAGGCGCCGGCGAGGCGGACGAGGCGGGGCAGCGCCCGGTCGGGCTTGTCGACGAAGGAACATACCACGGAGGCCGCCCACTCCGGAAGTGCCCTCAGGTCCGCGTCCGCCCGCTGCACGTAGGGCGCGGCATCGACAGGCCCCGGTGCCGGCATGGAGCCCACCAGCACCTCATAGGTCCCGGGCCAGGGCGGCGCCCAATACTCGTGGGAGCGTTCGGCGTCCAGAAACGTGACCTGGAAGGCGCTGAGCCCGTAGGCCTCGGGGTCGAGGGCGCCGATGTGCGTCTGGAAGGCTACGGCCTGCGACCACGGTGGGGCCCGCTCAGGACCGATCCCCTGGATGAGCGCATGGACGTCGAGGTCGGAGAAGAAGGGGAGCACGTCCCCCTTGACCACCGATCCCTTGAGGAGCGCGGCCTGCAGGTGCTGCCCGAAGACCTGCCGCAGCGCCTCCGCAATGATCGCCGCAGCCTCACGGGGATCGCGCGGCCCCGGTGGGTTGCAGGATGGCTCGCGAGCCCACGCCGGGGTCTCCTCGCTGTCCAGCCCGTGCGTCTGCACCGCACCTCGCAGGTCCTCGTAGGCGCGCCGCAGCGCCTGCCGGAGGGCCTCCCAGGCCGTGGTGTCCACGCGCTGCACCCGCCAGCTCTGTGACCAGTCGCGCCGGCTGCGGTCGCCGCGGATCCACGCTGCAGTCGCCTCCAGCGCGAAGACCTCGTGGTGGACGTGCGCGGCCACCGACGTCCCACCGACGGGGCGGGAGGCCAGGGCCGCGTCCACCCCCTCGAGCGCGCCGAGGAGCCCCGCGCCGGGCGCGTTGGTCGTGAAGTAGCTCCACCGAGGGTCGGCCGGCCCGTCGAACGCCTCGCGCAAGACGGCCAGGAGCTGCTCGAGCACTTGAGCGGCAGGGATGGCCACTGCAACATCGCCTCCTCTCTGCGCCCGGGCGCTGCGGCTGTCCGCGACCGCGCGGCTGGCGGGCGGCTTTCCCCGAGAGTCCCGGCCGGGCTGCGGGCGGAGCCCCCGGTCGGCCCCACCTCTCCTCGCCCGGACCGCTCACACCCGTCGGCCCCACCTCTCCTCACCCGGGCCGCCATGGGGCATACTACCGCGGAGGAGCCCTCCATGCGCGTCCTGATGATCGGCGACATCTGCGGGCGGCCGGGCCGCCGCCTCCTGCGGGCCGAGTTGCCCCGCCTGCGCCGGGAGCACGATGCCGACCTCGTCGTGGCCAACGGGGAGAACGCCGCCGGCGGCGTAGGCATCACCGCCGAGACCGCCGAGGAGATCTTCGCCGCCGGCGTGGACGTCATCACCGGCGGCAATCACACCTGGCACGCCCGCGCCGCCTACGCCCTCCTGGACGCGCACCCGCGCCTCCTGCGCCCGGCCAACTACCCGCCCGGAGCACCGGGGCGGGGCGTCCTCACCCTGGAGGTGGGGGGCCGGCTGGCCGCGGTGATGAACCTGCAGGGGCGGGTCTTCATGGGCGAGCTCGACGACCCCTTCCGCGCCGCCCGCGCCCTGACGGAAGAGCTGCGCACGCAGACGCCTTTCATCGTCGTGGACTTCCACGCCGAGGTGACCTCGGAGAAGGTGGCGATGGGCTGGCACCTGGACGGGCAGGTCAGCGTCGTGGCCGGGACGCACACGCACGTCCAGACCGCCGACGAGCGCATCCTGCCGGGCGGGACGGCCTACATCACCGACCTGGGCATGACCGGGCCGCGCGACGGCATCATCGGCATGGCGCGCGAGCCCATCCTCGAACACTTCCTCACCGGGCTGCCCATGCGGTTCACAGTGGCCAAGGGCCCGGTGCAGCTCAACGGGATCGCCGTCACCCTGGACGCGGACGGCCGGGCACGAGAGATTCGCCGCATCCAGCTCGTCCGGGAGACGGTGGAGGGGTGACCGGAGGGCCCGCGGCGGAGGCGCAGGGCACGGTGCGCATCGACCTGCACGTCCACACCACGGCCAGCGACGGCCTCCTCCCGCCGGCGGACGTGGTGCGCCTGGCCCGGCGGTCCGGCGTGCAGGTGCTGGCCGTGGCCGACCACGACACCACGGAGGGGCTGGCCGCAGCCCAGGCCGCGGCGGCGGCCGAGGGCATCGAGCTCATCCCGGCGGTGGAGCTCAACACCGACGTCCCCGGTGCGGAGGTGCACGTGCTCGGCTACGGCATCGACCACCGCGTGCCGTGGTTCCAGGCCTTCCTCGTGCGCCTGCGCGACGGGCGCGTGGACCGGGCGCGGCGCATGGTGGAGAAGCTGGCCGCGCTCGGCCTGCCCATCGCCATGGAGCGGGTGCTGGCGCTGGCCGGGGAGGGGGCGGTGGGGCGGCCCCACGTGGCCCGGGCGCTCGTCGAGGCCGGGTACGTGCGCGAGACCGCGGAGGCCTTCGCCCGCTACATCGGTCGCCACGGCCCGGCCTACGTGGAGCGCCTGAAGCTCACCCCGCAGCAGGCGGTGCAGGTGATCCGCGCGGCTGGGGGAGTGCCGGTGCTGGCCCATCCCGGGTGGCTCGCCGACGACGCCGCTGTCGAGGCCCTGCTGGGAGAGGGGCTGGAGGGCCTGGAGGTCTACTACCCCGACCACACGCCTGCCATGGTCGAGACCTACCTGGCGCTGGCGCGGCGGTACGAGATGCTGGTGACGGGCGGCACCGACTTCCACGGCGGCGACCTGGCCACCCGCGTGCCGCTGGGCAGCCAGTATGTGCCGCCCGAGGTGGTGACGCGCCTGCGCGAGCGCCTGGAGGGGCGGCGACCGCAACCCCACCCGCCGCCGATCCGGCTGGAAGCGGAGTAGCCCGGTGAGCGCACCGGCCGACCCCCGCCTGCGCCACCTGCCGTCGGTGGACCAGCTCGTGCAGGACCTGGAGGCGCGAGGCCACGTGGACGGGGTCCCGCGGCCGGCGGCGGTGGCCTGTGTGCGCCGCGTGGTGGAGGAGGCGCGCCGACGCCTGCTCGAGGGGACGGCCCCGGCGGACTGGTCGCCCGACGCCCTGCTCGAGGAGAGCGCCGCGGCGGTGGCCCGCCTGCGCGCGCCCACGCTGGTGCGGGCGGTGAACGCCACCGGCGTCCTCATCCACACGAACCTTGGGCGGGCGCCGCTGAGCGCCGCGGCGCAGGAGGCAGTGCGGGAGACCCTGGCCGGCTACACCATGCTGGAGCTCGACCCGTCGACCGGTGAGCGGGGCTCCCGGCAGGCGCACGTCGAGCCCCTGCTGCAGGTGGTCACCGGGGCGGAAGCCGGCCTGGTGGTGAACAACAACGCCGCGGCGGTCCTGCTGGCGCTGGCGGCGCTGGGGGCCGGGCGGGAGGCGGTGGTCTCGCGCGGCGAGCTCGTGGAGATCGGCGACGCCTTCCGCATGCCCGAGATCATGGCCCAGGCGGGCGTGCGGCTGGTGGAGGTGGGCACGACCAACCGCACCTACCTCCGCGACTACGAGCGGGCGGTGGGCCCCGCCACGGGCCTGCTCCTCAAGGTGCACCGCAGCAACTTCGCCCTGCGCGGCTTCGTCCACGAGACCTCCGTGGCGGAGCTGGTGGCGTTCGGCCGGGCCCGCGGGCTGCCCGTGGTGGTCGACCTGGGCAGCGGGGCGCTCGTGGACCTGCGCACGCGCGGGCTCCCGCCCGAACCGATGGTGCAGGAGACGGTGGCCGCCGGCGCCGACCTCGTCACCTTCAGCGGGGACAAGCTGCTGGGCGGGCCGCAGGCAGGCATCCTGGTGGGCCGCCGCCAGGCCGTGGACGTCTGCCGCCGCCATCCCCTGGCGCGGGCGGTGCGCATCGATCGCCTCGACCTGGCCGCGCTGGCGGCCACCCTGCGTCACTACCTCGACCCGGAGCGGGCCTGGGAGGAGGTCCCGGTCCTGCGCATGCTGGGCGCGGACCTGAAGGAGGTCATGGACCGGGCGCTGTGGCTGGCCCGCCACCTGCGCGAGCGCCTCGACCGGGCCGCCCAGGTCACGGTGGTCGCCTCCACGTGCCAGACGGGGGGCGGGGCGCTGCCGGACGTGGCGATCCCGTCGGCGGCCGTCCTGGTCCAGCCGCGCGACGGCCGGGCCGCGGCGTGGGCGGCGCGCCTGCGGGCGCACCGTCCGCCCGTCATCGTGCGGGTCCAGGACGACGCCCTCCGCCTCGACGCCCGCACGCTCCTCCCCGAGGACCTGGAGGCGGTGCTGGCCGCCTTCGCCACGCTGGCCCCCGGTCCGGGACGGGAGACCTGACCCAGCATGGACCCTCCCGGCTTCGTCATCGGCACGGCCGGCCACATCGACCACGGCAAGAGCACGCTGGTCAAGGCCCTCACGGGGATCGATCCGGACCGCCTGGAGGAGGAGCGGCGCCGGGGCATGACCATCGACCTCGGCTTCGCCCACCTCGACCTGCCCAGCGGCCGGCGCGTGGGCATCGTGGACGTGCCGGGGCACGAGCGCCTCGTCCGGAACATGCTGGCGGGCGCGGGCGGGCTGGACGCCGTGCTACTGGTGGTCGCCACCGACGAAGGGGTGATGCCGCAGACCCGGGAGCACCTGGACATCCTACGCTTCCTGCGGGTGCCCCGGGGCGTCGTCGTGCTGACGAAGGTCGACCTGGTCCCCGATGCGGAGTGGCTGGCCGCGGTGGAGGCGGAGGTGGCGGAGCTCGTCCGGGGGACCTTCCTCGAGACCGCGCCGCGGCTGCGGGTCTCCGCCCGCACGGGGGAGGGCCTGGACCGCCTGGTGGACGCGCTCGACCGCCTCCTGGACGCGGTCCCCCGGCGTCCCGTGGACGGGCCGGTGCGGCTGCCCGTGGACCGGGTCTTCACGATGCCCGGCTTCGGTACGGTGGTCACCGGCACCCTGTGGAGCGGGCGGGTGCGCGCCGGTGACCTCCTCGAGGTGCTGCCGGGTGGGGAGCGCGTGCGCGTCCGGCAGGTGCAGCGCCACGGGGCGCCGGTGGAGGTCGCGCTGGCCGGTTCCCGCACCGCCCTCAACCTCAGCGGGATTGAGCGGGAGCGGCTCGAGCGCGGCGTGGTCCTGGCGACCCCCGGCACCTTCACCCCCGCGTCCTTGCTGGACGCGCGGCTGCGGCTGCTGCCCGGCGTCCCGCCCTTGGGACACCTGGCGCGGATCCGCGTCTACCTGGGCACGGCGGAAGTCCTCGCCCGGGTCGCGTTGCTCGACCGCGACCAGCTCCGGCCCGGGGAGGAGGCGCCGGTGCAGCTGCGCCTGGAAGGGCCGCTCGTGGCCGCGCGGGGGGACGCCTTCGTCGTCCGGCGCTACTCGCCGCCGCTGACGCTCGGGGGCGGCGAGGTGGTGACGGTGAACCCGCCGAAACGCCGCCGTGGGCCGGCCGCTGCGAGGGAGGTGGCGGCGCTGGCCCAGGCGGACCTGGGGGAGGTGGTGCGCGGGGCCGTGGCCGCGTCCGGCCTGGCCGGCGCGACCGTCGAGGACCTCCTGCCGCGGCTGGGCGAGTCCCGCGGGCGCGTCGCGGAGGAGGTGGCGCGTCTCGTCGGCCTGGGGAGCCTCCTGCAGGTCCGGGAGCGGTACTTCGACGCCGCGCTCGTGGCGGCGGCGGAGGACCGGCTGCGAGCCCTGGTGGCGGCGACGCACACGGCCACGCCCTGGCGCCTGGGAGTGCCGCGGGAGGAAGCCCGCGCCCGCGCGTTTGCGGGGGCCGACGACCGGCTCTTCGGGGCCGTGCTGGAGCGGCTGGTGGCTGCGGGTCGCCTGGCGCTGACGCGGGGCTTCGTCCACGAGCCGCAGCACGTGCCGCGGTACACGCCCGAAGAGGCAGCGGTGCGTCAGGCGGTGCTGGAGCGCCTCCGCGCCGGCCGCTACGCCCCGCCGACCCTCGAGGAGGTCCGGAGCGCGCTGGGAGCACCCGCCGACCTGGTCGACCGCATGGCGCAGTCGCTGGTCGAGGCCGGCGAGCTGGTGGAGGTGGCGCCCGGGGTGATGGTCCCGTCAGACGTTCTGGCCGACGTGCGGCGGGAGGTAGTGGAGCACATCGCTGCCGCGGGGTCGATCACGGTCGCCGAGCTGCGCGACCGGCTGGGGACGAGCCGGAAGTACGCGCTGGCACTCCTGGAGTACCTGGACGCCACGCGGGTGACCCGCCGCACCGGAGACCGCCGGGTGCTCGCCGGGCACCAGGCGAGGACGGCCGGGGCGGTGGAGAGGCGCGGGTAGGGCTTCCCGTCTCCTGCGGGGCTTCGACCTTACTGCGGGGCTTCCACCGCCATCCCCGTCACCCGCCAGGTCACTGACCACTGCGTCCCCGGCCCCATGCACGCGCCGGGCGGCCCCTCCAGGGCGATGGGCACCTCCACGCTGGCTCCGGGGTCGAGCGCGGGGATGGAGATCGTCCCCCGCCGAGCGTCGGTGAAGGTGGTGCGCTGCGGTGTGGGCAGCGGCGCCGGCGGCGGCGGAGGCGGTGGCTGGGACCAGATGACGCAGGTCCCCTGGAGTTCGAGGGCGATGGTGAGCCCGGTGACCCGCAGGGCGCTGCGGTTGGTGACCACGGCCACCGTGCCGCCCGGCCGCCCCTCCGGGTTGGGAGGGATGGTCACCTCGAGCTGGCGCTCCACCACCGCGGCGAACTGCCGGACGTCACGGATCTCGGTCACCGCCTCGGCCAGCGCCCGGGCGGGGCGGTTCATGCTGCGCACCACCACCCGCACCTTCTGGACCACCTGGTCGAGGGTCAACCGTTCCTCGAACGCGCCCGTGCGGCCCAGCCCGATGGGGTTGGGGACGACCGGGACCGAGCCGGTGGCCACGGGGCGGTCTCCCGGACCGAGCAGGGTGATCTCCACGAAGAGGGCCTGCGGGGCGCCCGCGTTGCGGACGCGCCCTGAGACCACGAACGTGTTGCCCTCGGTGCGGCCGGTGAGCTCGACCACGGTGACCTCCGCCTCCGCCCCGGCGGCCCCCGGCGCGGGCGTGGCAGGCGGTGCCGCCGCCGACGGGGGAGCGGCGGTGCGGGAGAAGACCTCGATCTGTCGGACCCGTCCGGCGACGACCAGGAACTCCACGCCCTCGAAGGGGAAGATGAGACGCTCCCCCTCGACGGCCCGGGCCCGCACCCACCCCACGGTGCGCGGGTAGGCGGCAACGGCCCGCTGCTCAGGATCGCCGATGGCCACTCCGCGGGCGGTCGCGCACCCCGCCTGGCGCGTGGCCACGCGCTGGACGACCCCGCGGACGGCGGTGAGGCGGTAGATGGCCCCGGCGAACTGGTAGACGGTCTCCGTTCCCCTGATCACCTGGGCCACGGGGCGGCCGGCATCGGCGAGGGCCCGGGCAATGGGGCTCCCGATCCGCACCCCGCCCACCCCGACACCCTCCTGGACGACACACGGGGCCGCTCCCGTCCCCGCCGGGGCGGGGACGAGGAGGAGAGCCAGCACCACGCCGAGCACGCCACGCATCGACATCCTCCAGGGGAAGCGCGGGAGGGCTGTCCGCGCAGAGTGGGAGCGCGGAAAGGGCGGCCCCGGCTTCCCAGCCTGATTCCCACCCCTCCCGGGGAGTTCCTGCCCCCCGGGGGCCCTGGCACAGACCTCCACCGCCCCCTTGTAGTATGGTCGTTTTCGGAGGGCAGCGTCCGCCGGTGCGGGCCCCGGTCTTCAAAACCGGTGGGAGGCTCGTGGAGTCTCCGGTGGGTTCGACTCCCACGGCCCTCCGCCACCCGGCGCAGAGCACCGGCGGCTGGAGCAGGAGGGGGACGGGAGGTCCGCGTATGCCCTGGGGCATGGAGGCGGCGGCGGCCGCACGATCGGCCACCGCCGGAACGCCGTGAGGTCGGCCACCACCGTTGCCCGGCCGTTCGCGGACGTGCTGGCCCAGGGGCGGCGCTGGGTGCGGCGCGAGGCCGTCCTGGGCCCGCTGCTGGTCCTGCCCGCCTTCCTCTACGTCGGCCTGCTGGTCGGCTTCCCCTTCCTCTTCGCCATCTACCTCAGCCTGACCGACGCCACGACCGGGAACCCCTACGGCACGTTCATCGGGCTGCGCAACTACGCCGAGATCGTGCAGGACCGCGTCTTCCGCCAGGCGCTGCGCAACACCTTCCTCTTCACCCTCACCGCCCAGGCCGCGGTGATCGTCCTGGCCAACATCCTGGCCCGCGCGCTGCACGCCACGCGGCGCGGCCGCGGGGTCGTCCTCTTCCTCGTCCTCCTCCCCTGGGTGGCGCCGGTCTCCCTGGCGACGATCGGCTGGCTGTGGATCCTCCACGCCCGCTTCAGCATCGTCGACTGGCTGCTCTGGCAGGTGGGGCTGCTGCCGCGGCACACCAACATGTTCTGGCTGGGGCGGCCCGACCTGGCCATGGGCTCGGTCATCGTCGTCCACGTCTGGCGGATGCTGCCGTTCGCCACCGTGGTGCTGCTGGCCGGGCTCACCTCCCTCCCGCGCGACCTGCTGGACCAGGCCCTGGTGGACGGCGCGGGGTTCTGGCGGCGGCTCGTCCACGTCCAGCTGCCGCTCCTGCTGCCCATCCTCAGCGTGGCCCTGCTCTTCGGGACGATCTTCACCTTCACCGACATGGCCGTGGTCTACGTCCTCACCCGCGGGGGGCCGTTCGACACCACGCAGGTGCTCTCCAGCCTGGCCTTCTTCAAGGGCATCGTCGGCGGCAACCTGAGCGTGGGGGCGAGCATCTCCCTCTTCCTCTTCCCGGTGCTCTTCGCCACGGCCGTGCTGATGCTGCGCCTGGCCCGCCGGGCGGAGGTGGCGTGATGCGCCTGGGCCGGCGCTGGCGGGCGCTGCTGCGGGACGGGGGCCGGTGGGCGGTGCTGACCGCCTTCGCCGTCTTCGCCGCCTTCCCGTTCGCCTGGATGGGCATCACCGCTTTCAAGCGCAACTCCGACCTCTACAACCCGGCCAACAACCCCTTCTGGTTCAACGAGCCGCCGACCCTCGAGCACCTGCGCTACGTTTTCCACAACACCATGTACGCCCACTGGATCACCAACACGGCGATGGTGGGCGTCGCCGTGGTCGCCCTCACGCTGCTGCTGGCGTTGCCGGCCGGGTACAGCCTGGCTCGCTTCCTCGGGGCATGGGGGACCCGGCTCGGCATCAGCATCTTCCTCGTCTACCTGGTGCCGCCGACGCTGCTCTTCATCCCGCTGGCCCGGGTGGTCAGCGAGCTGGGGCTGCAGAACACCATCTGGGCCCTCGTCGTCGTCTACCCGACGATCACCGTCCCCTTCGCCACCTGGCTGCTCATGGGGTTCTTCAAGTCCATCCCCCGGGAGCTGGAGGAGCAGGCCCTGGTGGACGGCTACAGCCGGGCGGGAGCCTTCCTGCGCATCACCCTGCCGCTGGCCGTCCCCGGCATCGTGGCGGTGACGATCTTCAGCTTCACCATCTCGGCCCAGGAGTTCGTCTACGCCCTCACCTTCGTCACCAGTACCGCCCGCAAGACCGTCAGCGTGGGCGTGCCGGCGGACATGGTGCGGGGCGACATCTTCGACTGGGGGCCGCTGATGGCGTCCGCCTTCCTGGCGAGCGTCCCGGTGGCGGCCCTCTACTACTTCGTCCTGGACAAGTTCGTGTCGGGGTTCACCACGGCCGGGGCGATCCGGTGAGCCCGGCCTGAGGCCACGGAGCACGGAAGAGGATGCCGAGGAGGAGAGGAGGGGAAGACGATGGCAGACGGGCGCGAGGAGCGCATCTGGGTGCAGGTGGCCGACGGACGCTGGCGCCGGCTCACCCGTCGGGAGTTCCTCAAGCGCGCGGCGGGCGCCGCGGCGGTGGCCGGGCTGGGGCCGTACGTCCTCACGGAGCGGGCGGCGGCCCAGCCGGTGACGCTGCGCATCCTGCAGTGGCGCCACTTCGTCCCGCCCTACGACGAGTGGTTCGACCGCGTCTTCGCCCCCCGCTGGGGCGAGAAGAACAACGTGCGCGTGGTCGTGGAGCACATCGGCCTGGCGGAGATCCCCGCCGTGGCCGCTGGCGAGGCGTCGCGGGTGGCCGCCGGCGCCGACCCCGGCCACGACCTCATCCAGCACCTCACCCCGCCGGCGGCCCTGGAGAACCAGGTGGACACGGCCCTGCACCAGGAGGTCATCGAAGAGCTGAAGCGCCGGGCCGGGACCTACATCCCGCTGGCGGAGAAGAGCACCTACAACCCGGTGACCCGCAAGTACTTCGGCGTCTCCGACAACTTCGTCCCCGACCCGATCCACTACCGGGCCGACCTGTGGCGGCAGGTCTCCGCCCGCCTCACCGGGGAGCAGCGGGTGCCGCTGCGCGGGCCCATCACCTGGGAGGACATCCGCAAGGCCGGCCGGGAGCTGAAGCGCCTGGGCCACCCGGTGGGGCTGGGGCTCTCCCAGGAGATCGACACCGGCATGTGGCTGCGGGCGTTGATGTACTCCTGGGGTACCTCGGAGCAGGATGAGGGCGGCAACGTCGTCCTGGACGTCCCGCCCTTCCGCCAGCGCACGCTGGACGCGCTGCGCTTCGTGAAGGCGCTCTACGAGGAGACGATGTTCCCCGGGGTCTTCGCCTGGACCGCCGCCTCCAACAACGAGGAGTTCCTGGCCGGGCGGATCTCCATCGCCGCCAATGCCATCTCCATCGCCCGCTCGGCCCAGGCGCTGGCCGCCGCCGCCATTCGCCGGGGCGAGAACCCCAACCAGTCGCCGGCGGTGCAGTTCGCCCGCAACACCTGGATCACCGAGCGGGCCCCGCGGGGCCCGGAAGGGGCGCGCGGGCTGGAGCACGTCATGGGGGTCTACACCCTCTGGCGCAACCGTCCGCGCCCGGTGCGGGACGCCGCCCGGAAGTTCCTCATCGACCTGGTCCTGAGCTACGACCCGGACGTGGCGGCGCGCGAGGGGTGGCCGCCCGGGAAGTTCCACGCCAGCCAGGCCTACGACTACCCGACCTTCCTGAACGCCATCCCCAAGGCGAAGCGCCTGGCCTACCTGCGCGACGACCCCGTGAGCAAGGCGGCGGGGGACCGCAAGGACAAGCTGGTCACCATCGAGACCGCCTACGAGTGGGCGCACAACGTCGGGTGGCCGGGGCCGTCGAGTGCCGCCATCGACGAGGTCTTCAACACCTGGATCATCAACACGATGTTCGCCCGCGTGGCCCAGGGCGTGGACACGCCGGAGCAGGCGCTCGCGGCCGCGGCGGCGCAGATCCGCCGCGTCTTCGCCAAGTGGCGCGACCAGGGGCTGGTGGGCGGACGGCGGTAGACGTCAGACCGATTCCCCCGGACCGTGGCGGTGGCCGGCCGCTCCAGAAGCGGCCGGCCGCCGCCGTCCCGGTGGTATCCTGAGGGACGATGCCGGAGCTGCGGATCGTCTCCCTCCTGCCCAGCGCCACGGAGATCGTCTGCGCGCTGGGGCTGGCCGACGCCCTGGTGGGGATCTCCCACGACTGTGACTACCCGCCGGAGGTCCTGGACCGTCCCGTCCTGAGCCAGGCGGTCGTCGGGCCCGAGCTGCCCAGCGGGGCGATCGAGGAGGCGATCCGCGGTCAGGTCCACCGGGGCCTCAGCGTCTACCACCTCGACGCAGACGCGCTGGCCGCCCTGCGCCCCACCCTCATCCTCACCCAGGAGCTGTGCCGCGTGTGCGCCCCCTCCTACACGCTCGTGCGCGAGGCGGCGCGCATCCTGGAGGGGGAGGTCCGCCTGGTCTCGCTGGAGCCGCGCACGCTGGCCGAAATCATCGAGACCATCCGCCTGGTCGGTGAGCTCACCGACCGACGGGGGCAGGCCGAGGCCCTCGTGGGGCAGCTGCGCGCCCGCCTCGACGCCGTGCGGGCGCAGGTGGCCGGTCGCCCCCGACCACGGGTGGCCTGCCTGGAGTGGCTTGACCCGCTCTATGCGGCAGGGCACTGGGTACCCGAGATGGTGGAGGCCGCAGGGGGGGAGGACGTGCTGGGCCGTCCCGGCGAGCACGCCCGCGTGGTCGCCTGGGATGCCGTGCGCGCGGCCGCTCCCGAGGCGCTGGTGCTGATGCCCTGCGGCTTCGACGTGTCCCGCACGCGCAGAGAGGCCGCCCTGGTGGCCCGTCGGGCGGGCTGGGGAGAGGTGCCGGCGGTGCCGGCAGGACGGGTCTACGCGGTGAACGGGTCGGCCTTCTTCAACCGGCCCGGTCCGCGCATCGTGCGCGGGGTGGAGATCCTGGCCGGGCTCCTCCACCCGGAGGCCGCACCGGCCCCCGAGCCGGGGGAGGGGGAGCGCCTGGACCTCGCCGCCCTTGGGGCCGCCGCCAGACAGGGGAGCGGGGTATAGCCAGAACGGGGTGTGCTGACGACGCGGTCCACCGTGCCCATCGCCGACCGGTACATCGTCCGGGAGATCCTGCCGCCCTTCCTCCTGGGCGTGGGCGGGTTCGTCGTGCTCCTCTTCGGCGACATCCTCTACACGCTGGCCGAGTTCATTGCCTCGGGGCGCATCACCCTCCAGGCGCTGGGGCGCCTGCTGGCCTACAAGCTGCCGGCCATCATGGTGATCACCTTCCCCGTCTCCACCCTCTTCGGGGTGCTGCTGGGGCTGGGGCGGCTGGCGCGCGACCGCGAGCTGCAGGCGATGCGCCTGGCCGGGATGAGCCTGGGCCGGCTCTTCGCCCCGGTGCTGGCCTTCGCGCTGGCCATGGCCGCGGTGACCTTCCTCACCAACGAGTACTTCGCCCCCTGGGCCAACCACCAGGCCAACACCCCGGTGCGGCGCGCCGCCTTCGGGGAGGCCTTCCCCCAGGTGCGGGAGCAGGTCTTCTTCCGCGCGCCCGGCAACCGCTTCTTCTACGTCGAGCGGGTGGACGACGCGGAGCGGCGGTTGCAGAACGTCATGGTCTACGAGGTGACCCCGCCGCTGCCGCGCCTGATCACGGCGCGCCAGGCCCGCTGGGACGACCGCACCTGGCACCTGCGGGACGGCGTCGTGCGCGAGTTCGACCCGGAGGGGTTCACCCGCTACGAGGCGCGCTTCGACGAGATGCGCATCCTGGTGAACCTCCCCGGCGGGATCTTCTTCGCCGGGCAGAAGACCCCCGACGAGATGACCGCCGCCGAGCTGCGCCAGTACCTGGCCGCCTTCGGCCGGGAGGCGCCGCCCCGCTTCGCCATCGAGTTGCACCGGAAGTTCGCCATCCCCGCCGCCAGCGTGGTCTTCGCCCTGGTGGCGGCGCCGCTCAGCCTGCTGGGCGCGCAGGGCGGGCGCTTCATCGGGGTGGGGATGAGCGTGGTGCTGCTCTTCCTGTACTACGCCGTGATGTCGAGCGCGCGGGCGATGGGGGCAGCCGGGGCCCTCTCGCCGCTGCTGGCGGCCTGGCTGCCGAACCTGCTCTTCGCCGCAGGGGGCCTCGTGATCTGGGCGCGGCAGGACCGGTGGCTGCGGCGGGTGCCGCCCGTCCCCAAGGTGAGCACCGTTGGCGCGCCCTCCTGACGCGCCGCCACCTCCGCCCGTGCGCCTGCGTGCGGGCTCCAGGCTCCGGACCGCCCTCGCCGTGGCCGGCCTGGTGGCCGCCGCGCTGGCCGCGGGCGCCTACCTGGGCTGGTCGGTCGCCTGGTCCCGCCGCGCCCCGGCACCGGTGGCCGTCGTGCCGACGCCCGCCGCCACGCCCGCCCCGCCGGGCGTGGCTATCAGGGGTGCGGCGCTGGTCCTGCGCCACCAGGGGAAGCGGCAGGTGGAGGTGCGGGCGGACCGGGTGGAGGTCAGCGCGGACGCGCGGCTTGCACGCTTCCGGGGGATCCGCCAGGCCACCCTGTACCGCGACGGGGCCCCGGCCCTGCACCTGCGCGCGAGGGAGATCGTACTCGACCGGGCCACGGACGACTTCACGGTGCTGGGCGACCTCGAGATCACCACCCCTCAGGGGGACCGCATGCGGGCGCCGGAGGCGCGCTGGAGCGCGGCCCGCCGGACTCTCACCTTCCCCCGGGGGGTGGACGTGACCATCGGGGGACACCGCGTGCGAGCGGGCCGCCTGGTGGTCGACCTCTCCCTGGAGACGCTGCACCTCGAGGGCGGCGTGGACGTCACCTTCGCCCTCTCGGGTCCGCTGCCCCTGGGGCTCCCGCGGTGAGAGGGGCACCGCTGCGCGCCCTCGGGCTCGTCGTCGCCGCCACGCTGGCCGTCGCCGTTCCAGCCGCGGCCCGACGGTCCCTCGCCGGCCCGGTGGCCGCTGCGTCGGCTGCGCCGGGGCCGACCGCCACCCCACGGCCCACCCCCAATCCGTCCGCGACCGCGACGCCGCCGGTCCAGGTGGGCCGGCTCCGTGCCGACCGGGTCCGCTACGACGCCCGGGCACGCGTCTTCACGGCCGAAGGACGGGTGCGCCTCACCCTGGGCGCGGTGGAGATCCGAGCGGAGCGCGTGCGCCTCGATCAGCGGGTCCAGGTGGCGACCGCGCACGGTGGCGTGGTCGTGCAGCAGGCACGGACCACGCTCACGGCGGAGACCGTGCGCTACGAGGTCCGCACGCGCCTGGCCCAGGCCGAGGGCCGCGTCGTGGTGGCGCAGGGTGAGGGGACGCTGCGCGCCGGACGGGTGCGCTTCGCCCTGGACACGCAGGTCACGCAGGCCTCCGGGGGGGTGACGGTCACCCGGGGCGACCTGGAGGTGCAGGCCCCCTCGCTCACCCACGACGGCCGCACCGACGAGGTGACGGCTGCAGGCGGGGTGCGGCTGCGTCAGGGCGGGAGTACCCTGACCGGAGAACGCCTCGCCGCCAACCTGCGGGCGCGGCGCGCCGAGGTGGTCGGCCGCGCTCGGCTGGTGCGTCCCGGCGCACCGGCCCCGGGCGGCGATGCCACCGTGGACGCCCTCGCGCGCGAGGAGACCACCATCACCGCCGAGCGGATGCGCTTCCGCTGGGACACGCCGGAGGCCGAGGCGCTCGGGGAGGTGGAGGTGCGGCAGCGGGATCGCACCGCCCGCGCGGCCCGCGGGCGCTACAGCGAGGCGGACGGCCGCCTCGTGCTGGAGGGGGACGTGGTGGTGGAGGGCCTCACCGGTGACCTGTTCCTGCCGGAAGGCGAGCGCCCGGCCGACCCGGAGACGCGCCGCACCCTGGCCGCCCCGGCGCGGCTGGCCTGCGATCGCCTCACCCTGCTCCTCGGGCCGCGGGACATGGAGGCCGAGGGACGGGTGCGCGTGACCCAGGGCGCCCGGCAGGCCACCGGCGACCGCGCCCGCTACACCCACCGCGACCGGCGGGTGGTGGTGACCGGGAACGTGCACCTGCAGGACGAGGACGGCAACCGGCTGCGCGCCGACCGTGTCGTCATCGCCCTGCAGGAGGAGACGTTCGAGGCCCTCGGCAACGTGCAGACGGAGTTCAAGGTCCGGCGCGGTCGCTAGTCTCCGCTCATGCGCCGCCTCTGCGTCCCTGCGGCCGCGCTGCTGGCGCTCCTCACGCTCGTCCTCCCGTCCTCCGCGCCTCCGGCAGCGGGCGCCACCGCACCGCCGCCCGCGCCCCGGTCTCCCGGACCTGTGGCCCAGCCATACCCCACGCCGACGCCCACCCCCACACCGGCGGCCCCCACACCGGCACCCGCACCGTCGCCAACACCCGCTCCCGCACCGCCCCCGGTGGCACCCGCCGACGAGGTCCCGGTGCAGATCCGCGCCGATGCCTTCCGCTACGACCGCCGCACGCGCGTGCTGGTGGCCACGGGGAACGTCGTCCTCACCTTCGAGGACGTGACCATCCACAGCGACGCCCTCATCGCCAACCTTGAGACCGGAGAGGTGACCGCGGAGGGAGGCGTCCGCCTGCGAGTCGGCACGCAGGAGGCCACCGCCGACCTCCTCACCTACAACCTGCGGACCCGCCTGGGGACGCTGCACCAGGCCCGCGCCCAGGTGACCAGCCCGATGGTGCTCGGCCCCGTCCACCTGCGCGCCCAGCGGCTGGAGGGCGTGCTCGACCGCACCGTCTCCATCCGCCAGGGCTTCGTCACCACCTGCGACGCTGACGACCCGCTCGTCTACCTGACGGCGGACGAGATCGCCGTCTTCCTCACCGACAAGGTGGTCGGCCGGCGCGTCTCACTGTGGCTGGCCGGGCGGCGGATCCTCACGCTGCCGGCGTTCATCATCTTCCTGCGCGAGCGGCAGGAGACCCGCTTCTTCCCGGTGGTCGGCTACAGCCCGGCCGAGGGGTGGTTCGTGAAGACCCGGACCACCTACTTCGTGAACGAGGCCCACTGGGGGTCCGTGCTGGCCGACTACATGGAGCGGCTGGGGATCGGCCTCGGCGTCGAGCACGTCTACCGGCTGGGCGGCGGGCGGGGCCAGGGCAACGCCGTCGTCTACCGCCTGGCCAACCGCCAGACCGACGGGACCGACTGGCGGGTGATCCTCAATCATGCCCAGGAGCTCACCCCCGCGCTGCGCCTGGGCCTCTTCGGCGACTACACCCTGCGCGCGCCGGGCGGGACCCCGCCCCCGCCGGCCACCAGCGACCTCTACACGGCGCTCGACCTCAACTACCGCACCCCGCGCTCGACGACCTTCCTGTACGCGACGCACACCAGCGCGTCCCTCGGCCCGACCCACAGCCTGACGGGGACGCTGGTCCACACGCAGAGCCTCTCGCCGACACTGAGCGGCGAGGCGGTCCTCACCTTCACACGCGCGGCGGGGACGGCAGGCGTGGACGACGAGCTCCTGCCGCGCCTGGTGCTGCGCCACGCCGGCCCAAACTTCTCTGCGGCTTTGGTGGCCGAGACCCGCTGGGACCTGGACGGTGCGGCTTTTCCCGCCGACCAGCGCTACACGCTGGAGCGGCTGCCGGAGCTGACCGTGGCGCTGGCGCCCGTCCCCCTGGGGCGGTCACCCTTCATCCTGCAGGTGGAGGGCGGGGTGGGCCGGTTCCGCGAGCACAACGTCACGCCCTCGAGCCTGACCGACGCGGTGCGGGCCGACGCGCTGCTGACCCTCAGCGGGCCGCTGCCGGTGGCGGGTGGGACGCTCTTCCTGCGCGCCTTCGGCCGGACGAGCTGGTACACCACCGGCGACCTGCGCCTCTTCACCGGAGGCCGGGTCGAGTACCTCCGCCCGCTCAGCCCCGTCCTGGAGCTGCGCGGGGCTTACACCGCTCAGGGTGTGGCCGGACGGAGCCCCTTTCTGTTCGACCAGATCGCCGGGACGTTCAGCTTCGGCGAAGCCAGCCTCACCTACCGGACCCCGGGGCTCTTTGCCCGCGCGTCGGTCACCTACGACTTCCTGACCCGGCAACCGGGCAGCGTGGTGGCCCAGGCGGTCGTCCTGCCGCGGCCCGAGTGGACGGTGGCGCTGGCCGCCAGCTACAGCCCGACGCTGGGCCGGCTGGAGCGCGTCGAGGCCAGCCTGGACCTGCGCCTCAGTCCCCAGTGGCAGGTGCAGTACCTGGGCTTCTACGATGGGACCACGGGGCAGGTCTTCCACGACCGCCTGACGGTGACGCGCATCTTTTGCGACTGTCTGGCCGTGAGCCTCTCCTACCTGGGGGTGCGAGGGGAGATCTGGCTGGAGACCTGGCTCACCGCCATCCCCTGGGGGCGGGGGCGCATCGGGCTGGGGCAGAGCGGCCTGCTCTTCGACCAGCCGCTGCCCTTCCCGGGCAGCCCCTGACGGGGCGTGGACCTCCGGCGAGTGTGGCCGCCAGCGCGGTTCGGGCATAAGCCATGAGGAGTCGCCGGTGAAGCGGGACGGGTCGCCGGTGAAGAGCGGAGAGGGAGGCGCTATCGTGCCCACGAGGATCGGTGGCCCGCTCGCTGGCGTCGTCCTGGCGGTCGTCGCCTCGATGGCGGCGACGACCGGACCCGCCGCAGCGCAGGCCGGAACGCAACTCGCCATCACGGTGCAGTTCGCGGCTCCCGTCCGTCCCACGGGCGGGGTCTACTACATCGCCTTCACGGTGGACGAAACCCTGCTGCGCGGACCGCAGCCCGACAGCACCGACTGGACCCACTACGTCCTCCTGCGCGGGGGGCGCTTCTTCTTCGGCCGCGTCCCTCAGGCGCCGTACCGGCCCTTCGGGTTCGAAGCCATCCGCCCGCCCGAGCCCTTCCTCTTCGGCGAGGTCCTGCCCGACGGGCGTACCATCCGCGCACGGGTGCCGATTGCCAGTCTGCAGACGGGCACCGCACCCCCGAGGCGGGTGAAGGTGAACGTCGTCACGGTGGACGGGCGGCAGCGGCCGCTCGACGCCCTCGGCCCGGGCGCCCGGGACGCGTTCGGGTTCGTCACGGTGGAGGTGCCGCGGGACCTCTTCACCACGCTCGTGGACCCGACGGGAGACGCACCAACTCCAGCGTTCGACATCGTGGGGGGAGAGGTTCGGATCGCGACGCCGTGACCGGCCGCGCGGCTCGCCTACCGCCGCCGCTCGGCGAAGAGGCGGCGCTGCTCGTCCAGGTTCACCGTCCGCAGCAGGCTGGGCAGGAACTCCGCCAGCGGGGCGGTATCGCGCTCGTACCGCTCGAGCTCCGTGGCGAAGTGGTCCACCAGGATGAGCCCCCGGTCGTAGTGGCGGCGCAGGAAGGCCGCGCGCTGGTCGGGGGGCAGGACCAGTCGGGCCGTGACCGCGGCCACGAGACTCTCCTGGATGACGGCCGCCCACTCCTGGTAGCCGTGGCGCTGTGCCGTCTCGCGGACCAGGTCAAAGAGCGGGCTGGTGCGCTGCACCTCGGCCGCCGCCTCGGGCCGGAGAGTCCCCAGGACCAGCCGGGCGGTGAGGGTCACGAGCGTGACTGAGTCGGGCGGGCCGACGGAGCCCAGGACGAAGACCACCACGTCGTCGAGCGGCACGAGGTAGCCGCGGCCCGGCGCGTCCAGGAGGTTCGGCACGAGCACCAGCCGCTCCCGCGGGGCGTCGCCGGCCCGCAGGTAGTCGAGGGTGCGGCCCATGAGTGCCAGGCCGTCACCGGCGAGCGCGGCGGCCGCCTGCTGGTGAGCCTCGGCCTGGGCCTTCCAGAGGTCCGCCACCCCGGCGGCCTTGTAGAAGTCGGCCAGCACCCGCCCCCAGCCCTCCAGGCCCCGGAGGGCGCGCTGCTCGGCGAACCCCGGCGGGGCGCCCAGCGTAAGGGTGGAGCGGACGTAGGCCTCCAGGGGCAGGGGGTGCTCCTCGCGGTACCGGCGCACGGGCTCGACCACGCGGAGCGGCAAGTCCCCGAGCCTGTCCCGCACGGCCTGGCGGACGGCCCCCGACTCCCGGAGCCCCTCGTCATAGCCGGCGGCGTTGAGGGCCGCAAAGAGGGTGAAGAGGCGCTCGTCCGCCCGCACCTCCACCCGGTCGCGCAGGCGTGCCTGACCGGTCCCGGCCCGGGCGGCCGGCGGCCCGGCGGTGAACGACCAGGTGAAGGGGGCCAAGGTATTCCCGGCCCGGTCGCGGCCGCTCACCGTGACGGTGTACCGGGTGCCGGGGTTGAGCGGGTTCTGCGGGCGCACGGTGACAGTCCGCTCGTCGGCCGACCACTCCGCCGGGGCGAAGGTGACGGCCGGCTCGGCGGCGACCGTCACACTGCGGGTGTTCATGGCCTTGCTGAAGGTGACCGAGATCTGGGCGTCGGCCGGGATGGTCCCGTCACGCTGGGGGACGGTCGCCGTGACGGTGGGAGGAGTGGCGTCGGCGGCGGGGGTAAGGGGAGGTAGGCCGCTCAGGCTGCCGCAGGCGGTCAGAACCGCCGCGGCAAGGACGCATAGGGTGATGCGCGGCAACGTCATCTCGAGACCGATCCCTCAGATAGTTCTGCCCAGGACTCACCGACTTCCTGTGCCCTCGCACAACCGAGCATGGACGGGCGGTGAAGGACGCTGCCCGGGCAGGGGGCCCTCCCCTGAGGGAAGTTGCCCACCCGCTGAGGGAAGTTGCCCGCCCGCCCGCGAAATGCCCCGGGGATGACGCCTGGGAGGAGGGTTCCGATGACCATCAACGGGGCATTCCGATACGCTTTGGCCGTCATCGCTGTGGCAATGCTGACGGCCGCCTGTGGGGGCGGTGGTGTCAGCACTCCCACACCCGGGCCAGGCGTGGGATCCGTGTCGGGGACTGTCTCCATCTCGGTCGCGGCGCGGGGCGCGCGTCCCCGTCTGCCTGCGCACCGGGGTTTCCGGCAGGCTTCCATGAGACCCATGGCGAGGCCCAATGAGTTCCTGGTCAAGTTCCGACCTGGAGTCATGCCTGGCGAGGCCGCCAACCTGAACGCCCGGGTAGGAACCCAGGAGATCCGGCGACTGCTGAAAGGGCGCATTGCGCTCGTCCGGGCAGTTTCAGCAACTCCCGATACAGTGCTCAGCAGCTATCGCGGCCACGCCGCCGTCGAGTACGCTGAGCCAAACTACTACCGCTATCTCCTGTCGACCCCACCGCGTCGTCCTCTTGCGGTTCCCAACGATCCCTTCTACTCGTTCCAGTGGCACTACTCCAACATCGGCACCGAAGCTGCTTGGGACGTCACGACCGGAAGTGCGTTGGTCGTGGTGGCCGTCATCGACACTGGGATCCTCTTCGGCCACGCGGACCTCAACGGGGTCACCGTGGCCGGCTTCGACTTCGTGGACGACGATACGAACCCGGCAGATCCCGGGTGCCCGGGCCCCTCCGATGTTAGTCATGGATCGCACGTTTCGGGCACGATCGCAGCTGCGACCAATAACGCGACCGGCGTGGCCGGTGTCAACTGGGGCGGCCCGAGTCGAACTCGCATTATGCCTCTGCGTGTCTTCGGGAACATCGGTGGATCCTGCACGGCGACGAGCGCCGATGTCATCGACGCCATCGAGTACGCAGCCGATCACAGCGCTCGTGTCATCAACATGAGCTTCGGCGGACCCGGATTCAGCCAGGCGGAACAGGACGCCGTCAATTACGCCTACGGGCTCGGGGTAACCCTGGTGGCCGCGGCGGGCAACGACAATGTGGACCTGGGGGCCTCACCCGTGTACCCCGCGTGCTATGCAAACGTGATCGCCGTCGCCGCGACCACGATCACCAACACGAAGGCTCCCTATTCGAACTTTGGCTCCTGCATCGACCTGTCGGCTCCGGGAGGGGACGTCAATACCGATCTGAATGGTGACGGCGAGCCCGATGGCATCTTGAGCACCAGTGGAACCCCTGCGACGCCCACGCAGTACTGGTGGTTCGACGGCACTTCGATGGCATCTCCCCATGTCGCCGGGGTGGCTGCCCTCCTACTGAGCAAGGGCGTCACGGGGGCCGCGATGATTCAGAACGTCCTGCAGAGCACCGCGACCGACCTCGGGACTTCCGGATACGACACCACGTTTGGCTGGGGGAAGGTCAACGCCGCGGCCGCCGTCGGCGCATCCGTCAGCACCAACCCCATGCTTGCCTTTACCGGAGACCTGAGCGGGTCGACCATTACGGTTGGCAGTGACCAGGTGGGGGTCGCCTCTGATGGAACCTTCGTCATCACCAACGCGCAGTCAGGGACGCACACGGTCTTCGCGTGGCAAGACACCAACGCCAACGGCATCATCGATGCCGGAGACCTCTATGGGACGGCGCCTGGCGTCGTGATCTTCCCGGGCACGACGACCTCGGGCGTCATGGTGTCCGTCTCTGAGCGCCCCTCTGGTTCACCGCCGATCAACCTGGCTGCCCGGCGCGGAGCCCCGCTCCCGTAACCAGGACCCCGAGAACCGACTGACGATGCCGGGAGCCATCCCCGGACTGGCTCCCGGCATCGGGTCTAGATCCGCACGTCGATGATCGCCGAGACGCCTACCCCTACGACCCGGCGGAGCTGGCGCCACGGCTCCAGGCTGTCCACCGGGATGAGGGCCCGGATCTGCCACACCCCGGAGAAGTTCGCGTCGATGGCGGCCACCGCCTGAACCCGCTGCACGGCCCGGCTGGGGCCGGCCACCTGGGCGGCCCCGATGGTGGCCCGGCCGGGGGCGTCCACCCCGATGGAGAGGCTCAGGATGGGCACCACCTTGGTGGTCTGCTGTGTCTGCGCGTCACGCGCCGCCAGGAGGTTGTTGATGAAGGTGTTGATCTGGGGCGCGAACATGCGCACGGCCGCGCCGATGCCGATCGTCTTAATGATCGCCGTGATGTCCTGCGCGTAGGCGCCGGTGACCCCGGAGAGGAGCGCGACGGCGACGAGCAGCGCTGCCAGGCGAGTCTTGCGCATGGATCACCTCCAGGTCAGCTCTCGAACTTCTCATTTCCCCACACGGGGGCAGGTCCTGCCAGGTTCCCGTGCCCGGTCTCCCGGGGGCTCATCCTCCCTCCCATGGGCGACCGCCCCGGCGTCGCTGTGCCCGCCCCTTCGACGGCGGAACCGGACCGCCTGCCCGCTCCGTGATCTCGGGTGGCCCCGCCACGCTCGGGGCCGCCCCCGGGGTCCCGTGAGGGGGAAAACTGCCCTTGCCCCGTCGGGGAGGGGGAGCAGGCAGAGGAGGAGTCGACGTGGCTAGAGGAGTCATCGCCGTGGCAGTCGTGGTGCTGGTCGTGACCGCGTGCAGCGGGCTGGTCGAAACCTCGGTGACCAGCCGATTCGCCGACGGGGTCGGGGATACAGCCCCCGGAGCCCCGCCCACCGAGTACGACATCACCCGCGTCGTGAGCACCCGGACAGGGAGTGGGGTGACCGGACAGCTCGCGGTCGAGGTGACCTTCAGCCAGGGGATCGCGCTGCCGCCGGCCGGCTCCGGCCCGGACAGCCTGGGGATCCAGCTGGCCTTCGATATCGGCTTCAACACGGACCAGAACACCGCCACGGGCGGCAGTCTGAACTGCGGAGTGCTGGGCACCACCGCCGGCATGGACTTCTTCGTCATCGGGGACGGGCAGTTCGCGCCCCTGGGCAACCGCCTACCCAACGGGAACTACCGGGTCATCACGGCCTCGCTGGTGCAGACGGGGGAAGCGTCCGTCGCGGTGAGCGGCAACGTCCTCACCGTGACGGTTCCCCTGAGCGCCCTGGGCAACGACGACGGGCAGACCCAGCTGGTCGTCTTCGCCGGCAACCGCAACGGCGGTTCGCTGAACACCACGGACTGCGCGCCGGACCCGACCGGGGCCGTCATCACGCGGGAGTCGCCGGGGATCCGGCGGCGCTGACCTGCACCCGAACAGGGTGGGTCAGGACGGCGGTCGGGGCGGCCGCCCCGACCGCCGTCGGCGTCAGTTCCCCGCCGGTGCGGCGTACCAGGCCCGCAACCAGCCTCGGAGCATCTTCGCCTCCTGACCGTCCACCCGGGCCAGCTGGGTGCCGAAGGCCTTGAGGTCGGCTTGGGTGGCCTTCGCTGCGGCCAGGCGCCCGAGGGCCGCCGTCTGCTCCAGCCGCCCGGCCATGAGCGGCAGGTAGACGCGCTCCAGGGCGGCGCCCTTGAGCGCCCGCATCTGCTTCACCGGTGCCGACGCCACGCCCACCATCCGCCTGCTGGGGGACTTGCCCGCCTGCTGGAGCCAGGTCAGCATGCGGCGGACCTCGGCGTTCTTGCGCTCGACCATACGCTGGTTCCACTTGAGCAGTTCGCTGTGGTCCGCGTTCAGGGTGGCGGCCATGGCGATCTCGACCGCCTCCTCGTGGAGGGGGATGAGCGTCTGGAGGAAGGCGATGTCGAAGGCCGACCCGCTGAGACGGGAGAGCGCGGCGACGGTGGGGTCTGGCGGGGCGGCGGCCTGGGCCGTGACGGACACGCCAATGGTGGTGACGAAGGCCGAACCGAGGGCCAGGACAAGGGCGAGGGCAGGGATGATGCGCGGCATCGGCTCACCTCTCAGGTCGCAGAGTCGTCTTCGTGGGCTGTTATGCCCCAACGGGGGGAGGCCCGGACGCTGTTCGGCAGGATTCGGGCAGCGTAGCCAGAAGAGAGCGGGCAGTTTGCGACGAGCAGGGACCGGCACCGCGCCTCCGACCGTCCCCATGACCACGGACCTCACCCCGATGATGCGCCAGTACCACGAGCTGAAGGCGCGTCACCCCGGGACGCTCCTCCTCTTCCGGCTCGGCGACTTCTACGAGCTCTTCTACGAGGACGCGGAGGTCGCCGCCCGCGTGCTGGAGATCACCCTCACCTCGCGGGAGGTGGGCAAGGGGCGCCGGGTGCCGATGTGCGGCGTGCCCTACCACGCCGTCACCGGCTACCTCGCCCGCCTGGTGGAGCGCGGCTACCGGGTGGCGCTGTGCGACCAGGTCGAGGACCCGCGCAAGGCGCGCGGCCTGGTGCGCCGGGAGGTCACCCGCATCATCACGCCCGGGACGGTCATCGAGGAGGCCCTCCTGCCCCCGCGGGCCGGCGTCTACCTGGCCGCGCTGGCGCGGATAGAGGGGCGATGGGGGCTGGCCTGGGCCGACCTCTCCACCGGCGAGTTCGCCGCGGCGGAAGCCGGCCAGGGCGACCTGCCGGCGCTGCTCGAGGAGGTGGAGCGGATCGGCGCGCGGGAGCTCCTCCTGGCCCCCGAAGAGCGCAACGCGGTGGAGGGCCGCCTCCACAGCGGCAACCGCGGCACCCCCGTGCACGTCACCGAGGTCGAAGGGTGGCGCTGGGAAGCCGGACGGGCGGAGCGGGCGCTGCGCGAGCACTTCCGGGTGCACGGCCTGGAGGGGTTCGGGCTGGCCGGGCTCCCCGCGGCAGTCAGCGCAGCCGGCACGCTGCTGCAGTACCTGCAGGAGACGCAGCGCAGCCCGCTGGCGCACCTGCAGGGGGTGCGCGTGCTGGCGCTCGACCGCTACCTGGCGCTCGACGCCGGCACCCGCCGCAACCTGGAGGTCCTGGCCAACCTGCGGGACGGCTCCTCGCGCCACACGCTGCTGGGGGTCCTCGACCGCACCGTCACGGCCATGGGCGCGCGGCTCCTGCGCGCCTGGCTCACGCGGCCGCTGCGGGACCAGGAGGCGATCCGCGAGCGCCACGACGCGGTGGCCGACCTGGTGGCCCACCCGGCCCGACGCGAGGCCCTGCGCCAGGCATTGCGCCCGATCGCCGACCTGGAGCGCCTGGTGGGCCGCATCGGCCACGGCTCCGCCACCCCGCGGGACCTCGTGGCGCTGCGCGCCTCCCTCGAGCGCCTGGGCCCGGTGCGGGAGGCGCTCGGCGCCGCGACGGCACCGCTCCTGCAGGCGCTGGCCGCGCAGGTGGACCTCCACCCGGAGGTCACCGACCTGATCCGCCGCGCCATCGTCGACGACCCGCCGGGGGCGCCGCGCGAGACGGGGATCATCCGCGACGGGTACGACGCCGAGCTGGACGCCCTGCGGACGGCGGCCCGCGACGGCAAGGCGTGGATCGCCGGCCTGGAAGCGGCGGAGCGGGCGCGCACGGGGATCCGCTCCCTGCGCGTGGGGTTCAACAAGGTCTTCGGCTACTACCTGGAGGTGAGCCGCCCGAGCCTCCACCTGGTCCCGCCCGACTACATCCGCAAGCAGACGCTCACCCAGGCGGAGCGCTTCATCACCGCCGAGATGAAGGAGCGCGAGGCGCAGATCCTGGGGGCCGAAGAGCGCATGGCCGATCTGGAGGCGCGGCTGCTCGACGGGGTGCGCCGGCAGGTGGCCGCCCACGCGCCCGCGCTGCAGGCCACCGCGGCCGCGCTGGCCCAGGCCGACGTGCTGGCGGCCTTCGCCGAGGTGGCGGCGACGCGCAGCTACGTCCGGCCGGAGATGACCGAGGCGCCGGTGCTCCGGGTGCGGGCGGGGCGCCACCCGGTGGTGGAGGAGGCCCTGCCGGCGGGAGCCTTCGTCCCCAACGACCTGGAGCTGGACGTGGAGGAGCGGGCCGTCCTCATCGTCACCGGGCCCAACATGGCCGGGAAGAGCGTCTACTGCCGCCAGGCGGCCCTGCTCGTCGTCATGGCCCAGGCGGGGGCGTTCGTCCCGGCCGAGCGCGCCGTCATCGGGCTGGCCGACCGGGTCTTCGCCCGGGTCGGGGCGAGCGACGACACGGCCATGGGGCGCAGTACCTTCCTGGTGGAGATGCAGGAGACCGCCGCCATCCTCCACGGGGCGACGCGCCGCAGCCTGATCGTCCTCGACGAGGTCGGGCGCGGGACCAGCACCTACGACGGGATGAGCCTGGCCTGGGCGGTGGTCGAGTACCTGCACGACGTCGTCGGCGCGCGGACGCTCTTCGCCACCCACTTCCACGAGCTGACCGAGCTGGCCGCGCTCCTGCCGCGCGTGCACAACGTGAACGTGCTGGTGCAGGAGGAGGGGGAGGAGGTGGTCTTCCTGCACCGGGTGGTCCCCGGCGCGGCCGACCGCTCCTACGGCATCCACGTGGCCCGCCTGGCCGGGATCCCCCAGCCGGTGATCGCCCAGGCCCGCCGCGTCCTCGCCCACCTGGAGGCGGCCTCGGTGGGCCCGGCCGCCGACACCTTCCTGCCGCCGCTGCCCGGCCGCGCCCGCGGCGCCCTGCAGATCCCCCTGCCGCTGCAGGTCCCCTCCCCGGTGGAGGAGGAGCTGCTCAGCCTGGCCGTGGAGACGCTCTCGCCGCTGGAGGCGCTCAACAAACTCTCCGAACTGCGCGAACGGGCCCGCGCCGCCCGGGAGGGCCAGGGGCGGGCGGGTCCTGCGGGGCGTGCCGGTCATGCGGATCAGGGGCGGGCCGAGGGGCGGGCCCGGCGCGTGCAATAGCGGACGATGGACACCCTGCCCGGCCGCATTGTCCGCCTGCCCCGCGAGGTGGCCGAGCGCATCGCCGCCGGCGAGGTCGTCGAGCGGCCGGCCTCCGTGGTGAAGGAGCTGGTGGAGAACAGCCTCGACGCCGGCGCGCGAACGGTCTCCGTGGTCGTCGAGGGGGCGGGCCTGCGGCGCATCCGCGTCAGCGACGACGGCATCGGGATGACGCCCGGGGACGCGCCGTTGGCGGTGGAACGCTTCGCCACCAGCAAGATCCTCCGGGCGGAGGATCTGGAGCAGGTGGCCACCTACGGCTTCCGTGGCGAGGCCCTGCCCAGCATCGCCGCCGTCAGCCGCTTCGACCTGGTCACACGGCCGCCGGCGCAGAGTGCGGCGACCCGGGTGCGGGTCATCGGGGGTGGCCCCGCCGAGGTGCGCGTGGCCGCCGGCGCGCCCGGCACCACGGTCACGGTCGAGGACCTCTTCTTCAACACCCCGGCCCGGCGCAAGTTCCTGAAGTCCCCGGGGCGCGAGTTCGCGCTGATCGTCGACGCCGTGCAGCGCCTGGCGCTCGCGGCCCCGCGCGTGGCCTTCCGGCTGAGCCACGACGGGCGGGAGGTGTTGGCCTACCCGCCGGCCACGCCCGACGAGCGGCTGGCGCAGGTGCTCGGGCGGTCCACGGCCGCGCAGCTGGTGCCCGTTGCGGGCCCCTGGGGGACGGTGGCGGTGGCGGGGTGGGTGACCCGGCCCGAGGCGGCGCGGCCTGGCCGCGGCCTCGACTACCTCTTCGTGAACGGCCGGCCCATCCAGAGCCGGCTCCTCTGGCGCGCCGTCGTGCAGGGCTGTGCGGAGCTCCTCCCGCACGGGCACCACCCCATCGCGGTGCTCTTCCTGACGGTGCCGCCGGGTGCCCTCGACGTGAACATCCACCCGCGCAAGCTCGAGGTGCGCCTCGCCGACGAGCACCGCGCCTTCGCGGCGGTCGTCCACGCGGTGCGGGGCGCGCTCCTGGGCCCGGGCGGCATCCGGGAGGTCGGAGAGGGCGGGGGACCCGGCCACGCCTCCGAGGCTCTTGCCCCGGCATCGTCGAGAGCGGCGAGCCTTGCCCCGGCATCCTCGGACCTGGCGACCCTCGCTCCGGCATCCTCGGGGCCGGCGACGCTCCTCCCCGGTCGCGCGTCTTCCCTCCCCGATGCCATCGGCGAGACCGGCGGCGCATACGCGCAAGGAGCCGCCGCCGTCCCGGCCGCGCAGGTGACCTTCGACGAGCGCGGCCGCCTCCCGCCGCTGCGCCTGCTGGGGCAGGTGCACGCCACCTACCTCCTGGCCGAGGACGCCCGGGGGGTCGTCCTCGTCGACCAGCACGCCGCCCACGAGCGCGTGCTCTACGAGCGGCTGCTCGAAGGCGCCCGGCGCGGCCGGGGAGCGACCCAGCTCCTGGCCGTGCCCGTGACGGTGGACCTGAGTCCCCGCGAGGAGGGAGTGCTGGCGGAGTTCCTGGCGGCCGCACCGGCGCTTGGGTTCGACGTCGAGGAGTTCGGCCGGGGCACGCTCCTCGTCCGGGGCGTGCCGGCGGCGCTGGCCGGGCGGCCGGTGGAGCCCCTGGTGCGGGCGGCCCTGGAGGCCCTCGCCGACCCCGGCGGCGGCGACGAGGCGCTGCGCCGGCTCGCCATCGCCACGGCCTGCCACACCGCGGTCCGCAGCGGCGACGTCCTGACCCCGGAGGCGGCGACGGCGCTGCTGCGCGACCTGGCGGCC
Organism: Armatimonadota bacterium; assembly: GCA_031081585.1. NCBI lineage: Bacteria > Bacillati > Armatimonadota > Armatimonadota bacterium. Next base: position 36,104 of record JAVHLY010000008.1, on the reverse strand, counting down.
ACCGAGGACCCCTACACCTGCTTCCACGGGCGGCCCACCATGGTCCGGGTGGCACTGGAGACGGTCGACCGCTGGTTCCTCAGGCGCTGACCCGCATGCTCCTGGTCCTCTGCGGCCCCACCGCCACCGGCAAGAGCGCGGCGGCCATCGCGCTGGCCCGGCGCGTCGGCGGCGAGGTGGTGAACGCCGACTCGCGCAACGTCTACCGCGGGCTGGACATCGGGACCGCCAAGCCCACGCCCGCCGAGCGCGCCGGCGTCCCGCACCACCTCTTCGACGTCGCCGACCCGCGCGAGGTCTTCACCGTGGCCGACTACCAGCGCCTGGCCCTGGCCGCCATCGAGGCGATTCACGCCCGCGGCCGCCTGCCCATCCTGGTCGGCGGGACCGGCCTCTACATCCGGGCGGTGGTGGACCGCCTCACCATCCCCGCCGTGCCGCCCGATCCGGCCTTCCGGCTGGCCGCAGAGGCGGAGGAGGCGGCCCATCCCGGCACCCTCCACGCGCGCCTGCAGGGGCTCGATCCGGCGGCGGCCGCACGCATCCACCCGCGCAACGTCCGGCGCCTCGTGCGGGCCCTGGAGGTGATCCACCACACCGGCCGCCCCCTGTCGGCGCAGCAGGGACGCAGGGGCGCGCCCGAACCCGTCCTGCAGGTCGGCCTGCGCCTCCCCCGGCCCGTCCTCGACGCCCGCATCGACCGGCGCGTGGAGGCGCAGCTGGCAGCGGGGCTGGTGGAGGAGGTCCGCGGGCTCCTGGCGGCCGGCGTGCCGCCCACCACGCCGGCCATGCAGGGGCTCGGGTACAAGGAGCTCATCCCCTACCTGGAGGGACGCCTCCCCCTCGACCGCGCCGTCGCCCTCCTGAAGCGCAACACCCGCCGCTACGCGCGGCGGCAGGAGATCTGGTTCCGCGCCGACCCGCGCATCCGGTGGCTCGACGTGGAGGGGCTCGACGCCGAGGCGGTGGCCGAGCGGGTCCATGCTATGCTAGCGGCGTTCGCGGCGGCGCCGTCGTGGGGCGGCGTCCCTGCGCGGCCCGACGCCGGGAGGAGGGTCACGTGAGCGCAGCCCGTCGTCTCGAACGCATCGGGGCCTACCTCTTCGCCGACCTCGACCGCAAGCAGGAGGCGCTCCAGGCCCAGGGCGTGGACGTCATCAACCTGGGGGTGGGGGACCCCGACCTGCCCACGCCCGAGCACATCGTCGCCGCCCTGGCCGAGGCGGCGCGCGACCCCCGCACCCACCGCTACCCGCCCTATGCCGGCACGCGCGAGTTCCGCGAGGCGGTGGCGGCCTGGTACCGTCGGCGCTTCCAGGTCGACCTCGACCCCGAGCGCGAGGTCCTGGCGCTGATCGGCTCCAAGGAGGGCCTGGCGCACCTCCCCTGGGCGCTCGTGAACCCCGGCGAGGCCACGCTCGTGCCCGACCCCGGCTATCCCGTCTACCGCGCGGCCACCATCCTGGCCGACGGCGAACCGGTCACGGTCCCCCTGCGCGCGGAGCGTGGCTTCCTGCCCGACCTGAGCGCCATCCCCTCCGCGACGGCCCGGCGCGCGCGCCTCCTCTTCCTGAACTACCCGAACAACCCCACCGCCGGCGTGGCGACGCTGGCGTTCTTCCAGGAGGTGGCGGCGTGGGCGCGGGAGCACGGCGTGCTCGTTGTCCACGACAACTCGTACTCGGAGATCGCCTACGACGGGTACCGCCCCCCGAGCTTCCTGCAGGCCGACGGGGCCAGGGCGGTGGGGATCGAGCTCCACTCGCTCTCCAAGACCTACTGCATGACCGGCTGGCGGGTGGGCTTCGCCGTGGGGAACGCCGACGCCCTGGGCGCCCTCGGCCGCCTGAAGACCAACGTCGACTCGGGGGTCTTCGTGGCGGTGCAGCGGGCCGGGGTGGCCGCGCTCACCGGGCCGCAGGCCCCGGTGGCGGAGCGCGTGGCCGTCTACCAGCGCCGGCGGGACCGCGTGGTGGAGGCGCTCACCGCGCTGGGGTGGACCCCGCCGCGGCCGCGCGCCACCTTCTACGTGTGGCTCCGCGCGCCCGGCGCCTCGGGCGCGGCGTTCGCAGCGGAGGTCCTGGAGCGCACGGGCGTCGTCCTCACGCCGGGGCGCGGCTACGGGGAGGAGGGGGAAGGGTACGTGCGCCTCTCCCTCACCACGCCGGACGACCGTCTGGAGGAGGCCCTCGACCGCCTGCGCCGGACGTACGGGTGAGGGCACCGGCGCCGTCGGGGCGGAAGCGGCCGAGACGGCCCGGCGCACGGCGGCATCAGGGGGCAAAACGCCACCAACCGGCCGATGACACGAGCGGAGGCATGCTATCTTTGAGGGTGGACGATGACGACCTCTCCGCTCGAAGCACGCCTGGGGGCATGGAGGCCCGCGTGGCACGCCTGGCAGGTGTGTACGAACAGGTCTTCGTCTGACCCTTGTCCCACATCCTGACCCCGCCCACAGGGGGACGACCGGAGGGAGCTGGCTCATCCCACCCGTCCACGGCCTGACCCGCGCCATCCAGCCCAAGCACCGAGAGATGCTCCAGGCGCTCTTCCGCCGGCGCGTCCCGCAGGAGCGCCTGGTGGACCTGCCGTTGCTGGAGACCCTGGCCCACCTGGCCCAGGCCACGCAGCGGGAGGTGGGGGTCTACCTCGACCGCCACGGCGTGGTGCGCGAGGTCGTGGTCAGTCGGCGCTGGCAGGACCTGCTGGCCCAGTTCCAGCGTCGCGCCGCGCCGACGCGCCCGGTGGGGCTGCGGTACGTGGGCGCGCGCCCCGGGCCCGTGAACGGGCTGGAGGAGGGCGACCGCCGCCACGTCCTGGAGGGACGCCTCGACCTGGCCGCCCTCGTGCCGGTGGACCGGGCACGCCCGGGGGAGGGGTGGGTGCTCCAGGTGGCGGCGGCGCAGAACGGGCAGACTCCCCAGGTGGTCGCCGAAGGTCCCTACCCGGCGGAAGCGCTCTGCCGCCTGGAGGTCGCCCCGCGCCTGCGGGCGGTGGAGGCGGCGATGCGCCGGGCGGGTCCCGTGGTCACTCCGCCGCGGCGCGAGCGGGCCGTGCTCGTCGGGTTGCTGCCTCCGGTCCGAAGAGGGGATGTCGACGCCGCCCCGGCGGAGGTCCCCGTCGCCGCGGAGTTCACCGCACAGGACTCCCTGGAGGAGCTGGCCCGCCTGGCCGACACCGCCGGCGCGGACGTCGTGGGCACGGTCCTGCAGGCCCGCTCCCGCCCCGACCCCGCCACCTACATCGGGCGGGGCAAAGTGGAGGAGGTCCGGCGCCTGGTCGAGGAGCGGGACGCCGACCTCGTCGTGGTGGACGAGGAGCTGACCCCGGCCCAGCAGCGCACCCTGGAACAGGCGCTGGGCGTGAAGGTGCTCGACCGCACCGCCCTGGTCCTCGACATCTTCGCCCGGCGGGCGCAGACCCGTGAGGGTCGGCTGCAGGTGGAGCTGGCGCAGCTCACCTACCTCCTGCCGCGGCTGGCCGGGCGGGGTGCGTGGCTCTCGCGCCTCGGGGGCGGCATCGGGACGCGCGGGCCCGGCGAGACCAAGCTCGAGGTGGACCGCCGGCGCATCCGCGACCGCATCACCGAGCTGCGGCGGGCGCTGGCTCAGGTGGAGCGCCACCGCACGCTCCAGCGGCGGGGCCGCCAGGAGGCCGACCTGCCGGTGGTGGCCCTCGTCGGGTACACCAACGCCGGGAAGTCCACCCTGCTCAACGCCCTCACCGGCGCCGGCGTGCTGGTGGAGGACCGCCTCTTCGCCACCCTGGACCCCACCGTGCGGCGCGTCGTCCTGCCCAACGGCCGCCCGGTGCTCTTCGTCGACACCGTGGGCTTCATCCACAAGCTGCCCACCCACCTGGTGGCGGCCTTCCGGGCCACGCTGGAGGAGGTGGTGGCGGCGGACGTCCTGGTGCACATCGTCGACGTCAGCCACCCCCGCTGGCGCCACCAGCAGCAGGTGGCCGAGCGCGTCCTGCGGGAGCTGGGTGCCGGCGGGCGGCCCTGCCTCGTGGCCTACAACAAGATCGACCGCCTCGACCCGGCCGCCCGCCAGGCCCTGCGGCGGGAGGCCCCCCAGGCGGTGCTCCTCTCCGCCGCGCAGGGGGTCGGCCTGCTCAACCTGCTGCGGCGGGTCGCGCAGCTCCTCATCCCGCCGCTGGTGCGCCTCCACCTGGCGGTCCCCTACGCCGAGGCGGGCCGGCTGGCGGAGATCTTCGCCCGGGGGCGGGTGATGGCCCAGCGGTACGAGGGGGACGCCATCGTGCTCGACGCCGAGATCCCGCCAGCGCTCGCGGCGCGCTTCCAGCAGGACGGCCTGGTCCGGCCCACACTGTGAAGCCCCGGCCCACATGCTGATGGCCCGGCCCTACGAGGTCCTCACCTTCGACTGCTACGGGACCCTGATCGATTGGGAGCGCGGCATCGGGGAGGCCTTCGCCCGGGCGGCCGCCGCCCGGGGCCGGGAGGTCGACCGGCAGCGGGTGCTGGCCCTCTACGCCGAGGTGGAGCCGCAGGTGCAGGCCGAGGCATACCGCCCCTACCGGGAGGTGCTGGCGGAGGCGGCCGTGCGCGTGGCCGCCCGCCTGGGTTGGACGCTGCCGCATGGCGAGGCCGGCTTCCTGGCCGACAGCCTGCCCGCCTGGCCGCCCTTTCCCGACACCGCCCCTGCCCTCCAGCGCCTCGCCCGGGCGGGCTACCGTCTGGGCATCCTCTCGAACGTGGACGACGACCTCCTGGCCGCGACGCTGCGCCACCTGCCGGTCCGGTTCGACCTGCTCGTCACGGCGCAGCAGGTGCGCGCCTACAAGCCGGCACCGACCCACTTCGAGGCGGCGCGGCGGTGGGTGGGCGACCGCGCCTGGCTCCACGTGGCCCAGAGCGCCTTCCACGACGTGGCCCCGGCCCGGCGGCTCGGGATTCCGGTGGTCTGGGTCAACCGCAAGGGCGAGCGCCTCCCCGACGGGAGCGCGCCGCCGGAGCGGGAGGTGCGCACGCTCACGGAGCTCGCGGACTGGCTGGCGGGTGAGGGCGGGTAGAGTCCGATGGCAACCTCAGGAGGCGAAGCGGCGGATCAGCCCGACGACCTTCCCCTCGATGACCACGTCCTTCGTGATGATGGGGGCCATGCGGGAGTTCTCCGGCTGGAGCCGCACGACGCCGTTCTCCCGGTAGAAGCGCTTGACCGTGGCTTCGTCCTCCAGGCGGGCGACGACGATATCGCCGTTCTGCGCCGTGGGCTGCTTGCGCACGATCACGTAGTCCCCGTCGAAAATGCCGGCCTCGACCATGCTGTCGCCGCGCACGCGCAGCATGAAGCACCCTTCCCCGTCGCGCAGGAACCCACTGGGGAGGGGGAAGTAGTCCTCGATGTTCTCCTCGGCCAGCAGCGGCCCGCCGGCAGCCACGCGCCCCACCACCGGAATGGGGATGAGCCGCTTAGGCGGATGGGCGCGCTCGTCACGCAGCACCTCGATGGCGCGGGGTTTGCTCGGGTCCCGGTGGAGGTAGCCTTTTCGGGACAGGGCGGCGAGGTGGCTGTGGACGGTGCTGCTGCTGGTCAGGCCGAGGGCCTGACCGATCTCGCGGACGGACGGCGGGTAGCCGTGCGTCTCGGTGTAGCGCTGGATGAATGACAGGATCTCGGCCTGGCGGCGGGTGAGACCTCGGCCCATGAGGTAAGCACCTCCTGTCCCGGGAACGGCGGAGACAGTCTACCACGGGCGGGAGGACAAGGCAAACAGGTGTTCGCAGGGCGGAACAGGCGGTGGCTTACCGCCCGCCCGGGAAGCGCAGCTCCCGCCGCACCACCTCCAGCAGCCGGTCGGCGGCCACCGCGGTGTAGATGCGGGTGGTCCGCGGGTCGCGGTGCCGCAGCAGGTCCTGGATGTACTCCAGCGGCACGCCGCGGTCGGCCAGGTGGACCCCGACCGTGTGCCGCAGCGCGTGGAAGCTCAGCGGACGCGAAATCCCGGCGGCCTGCAGGTAGCCGCGCAGGATGCGCTCGGCGCTGAAGTAGTGGAGGCCGCGCCGGCGCCGTGGCGGCAGCGCGGTGAAGACGTAGGGGTGCGGGACCCGGGGCCGCACCGCGAGCCAGGCCAGGAGCGCCGCCACCGCCTCAGGCGTCACCGGCTGGAGGTAGGTGCCGCCGCCTTTGCCGCGCACCCGCACCTGGCCGCGGTCGAGGAAGAGGTCGTCCAGCCGCAGCCCCACCACCTCGGAGACGCGCAACGAGCTTAGCCCCAGCTCGACGAGGGCCCGGTCGCGCCGCCCCGCCGGCGTGTCGGGGATGGCGGCGCGCAGCGCGCCCACCTCCTCCGGACGCAGGAAGCCCGGGACGTACTGGCTGGCCACGCGGGGCAGGCGTACCTCCGCCGTCGGGTCGGCCGTCACGCGGCCGGTGGCCACGAGGTAGGCGTAGAACTGCCGCAGGGCCACCAGGCGCCGCATCCGGCTGCGCGGGGCGAGCCCGGCCCGCTGCATGGCGTGGGTGTAGGCCCGGACGTCGTCGGGCCGCGCGGCGGTCAGGGGACGCCGCAGCCACTCGGCGAACTGCCGCACGTCCACGAGGTAGCCGGCGATGGTGCGCTCGGCGCGGTTCTGTGCGGCCAGCTCGTCGGCCCACTCGGCGAGCAGCGGCGGGAGCGGCCGTCCCCCGGGACCCCGAACCCGGGGCGGGGGGGAGGGGCGGCGACGGGAGGGGCGGCGGAGCGGCATCAGCGCGTCGGCGGCGGTCGGTCGTCGGTCTGGTCGCCGGAGAGATTCGCCCCGGCCGGGCCGATCTCCTTCATGTGATATAACGGCTCTTGTGCAACATTGACTCGCCCCGGGGCGAGCCCTCTCCGTATGATCGGGGAGGCGGCGGGCGGGCACTGTGATCGGGAGGCGGCGAGCTGGCGGGCGCCGGGGCCTCCCGGGCCCGGCCGCTCCGGGGTCCGTCGGAGCCGGGCATCCCTATGACGCGCGAGGAAGCCGTCGTCCTGTACGGCCGGGCCTTCACGTTCCGCTTCTACGACCGCCCCGACCTGCAGCGGGTCGAGGTGGAGATCCTGGAAGGCAGCGGCGCCCAGGCCCGCCGCTACGTCCGCGTGCGCGTGCGCGGCCGCACCACCGATGAGGCGCGGGACCGCGCCCTGGACGTCCTCCACCACCACGCCGGGTTGGACCGCTACCTGGCGCTCGTCCAGCGCGCGGTCGACCGGCTGGCCCCGGGCTCCCGCCTCGACGTCTCCGAGAACGCCCGGGAGATCCAGGTCGACCTGCAGGGCCCCTGGGCGCTTGACCCGCCGCTCATCCTGGTGCAGGAGGACGCCCTCGACCACGAGCGGACCGACGAGGAGCTGACCGCCTTCATCGAGGCCCACCTGCGGGCCTACCTCCAGCGGCGTGGCTAGCGCCACCCTCCCGAGCAGCGGGCCTGGTCGTGGCGCGGAGGAGGATCATCAACACCCCCGAGGGCCCGTCTCACCGGTCAACCCTGGCGGGCATGGACCTGTCAGGATGCCCGTGGAAGGACCGTTGCGTCTCCCTCGTCGTGCAGCCGTCGGCCTGGCCATCGCCCTGGTCGGCGTGCTGGCTACCGCCTGCCTGGGCGGCCTGGCTCCCCCGCCGCTCCGCCGCGGCATGGTCCGCGAGCGCACCGTCACCATCCGCGTGGAGGGCACGCCGGGCCTGCCCTTCGAGGGGAGCTACGGCACGCCCACCGCCACCCGTCCCGTCCAGGGGCGCGTCCCGGCCGCCTACACCGTCACCACGGCGGTGGCCGTCACCGCCGCCTTCACCAAGGCCAACGCCGAGGGGGAGCTCGTCGTGCGCCTCCTCCTGGACGGCCACGAGGTGGCCCGCCGTGCCACGCGCCACCCCTACGGCACGGTGACCCTCCTCTACCAGGTCATGCGGTAATTCACCGCCGGCCCACCACCCGGGTGACGGATGATGGGCCGGCCCGGGCCAGCATCCCAGGTCAGGCGGCAATTGACCGCCGCCGGCCCGGCGCCTAGAGTCAGGGTGACAGCACCGAAGGCTCGCAGCCCTTCGGGGCAGGGTGAGGCTTCACCCCTTGCGGGCGAGGCCAATTCCCGATCGGCGGTGACAGCCCGTGAGGTCCTGCCGGCTGTGGCGCAGGCCGGGCCGGTGGGACCGTGGCTCGGTGGAATTCCGAGGCCGACGGTACAGTCCGTATGAGGCAGGGCTGCGAGACCAGGCGCCTGCATGCCCCGGAGACGCCCGCGTTCGGGCGTCTCTCCTTTTCCAGGCGTCGGGGGGAGGGATGTGTGATGGTGGTGGACGCCGCCCCGGTGCGGCCGGGGACGGAGCGGGTGAAGCGGGGCCTCGCCCAGATGCTCAAGGGCGGGGTGATCATGGACGTCACGACCGCCGAGCAGGCCCAGATCGCCGAGGAGGCGGGCGCGGTGGCGGTGATGGCGCTCGAACGGGTCCCCGCCGACATCCGGGCCGAAGGCGGCGTGGCGCGCATGGCCGACCCGCGGCGCATCCGGGAGATCATGGAGGCGGTGACCATCCCCGTGATGGCCAAGGTGCGCATCGGCCACTTCGTCGAGGCCCAGATCCTGGAGGCGCTGGGCGTCGACTTCATCGACGAGAGCGAGGTGCTGACGCCGGCCGACGAGCACCACCACATCGACAAGCGGGCGTTCACGGTCCCCTTCGTCTGCGGGGCACGCGACCTGGGCGAGGCCCTGCGCCGCATCGGGGAGGGCGCGGCGATGATCCGCACCAAGGGTGAGGCGGGCTCGGGCAACGTGGTGGAGGCCGTCCGCCACATGCGCCTGGTGCTGGGCGGCATCCGGCGCCTGCAGGCCCTGGCCGACGAGGAGCTGATGACGGCGGCGAAGGAGCTCGGCGCCCCCTACGCGCTGGTCCTGGAGACCCGGCAGCTCGGCCGCCTCCCCGTGGTGAACTTCGCCGCCGGCGGCATCGCCACGCCCGCCGACGCCGCCCTGATGATGCAGCTCGGCGCCGACGGCGTCTTCGTCGGCTCCGGGATCTTCAAGTCCGCGGACCCCCGCCGCCGCGCCCGGGCCATCGTCGACGCGGTCGCGCACTACCGGGAGCCGGGGGTGCTCGCCGAGGTCTCGGCCGGGCTGGGCGAGCCCATGCGCGGGCTCGACCTGCGCCGCCTGCCCGAAGCGGAGCTGCTGCAGGTGCGGGGAGTGTGAGGACGGTGCGCGTGGGCATCCTGGCGCTGCAGGGGGACGTCGCCGAACACGCCGCGGTGGTGCGGGCGTGCGGCGCCGAGAACCGGGAGGTGCGCCGGCCGGAAGACCTGGCGGGCGTGGAAGCGCTCATCATCCCCGGCGGCGAGTCCACCACCATCGGACGGCTGATGGCCCGGGTCGGCCTCGACGAGGCCATCCGCGAGCGGGTCGAGCAGGGGCTGCCAGTGCTGGGGACGTGTGCGGGGGCCATCCTCCTGGCCCGCGAGGCCCGCGGGGGCCGGCCTCCGCTGCTGGAGGTGATGGACATCGCGGTGGCCCGCAACGCCTACGGTCGGCAGCGGGAGAGCTTCGAGGCGGACATCCACGTCCCGCCGCTCGGCTCCGCGCCGCTGCGGGTGGCGTTCATCCGGGCGCCGGTCATCGAGGCGGTGGGGCCGGCGGTCCAGGTGCTGGCCTCCTTTGGAGGGCAGCCGGTGCTGGTGCGCCAGGACCGCCTGCTGGCGGCCACCTTCCACCCCGAGGTGCTGGGGGAGACCGCCCTGCACCGGTACTTCCTCGAGACCGTCGTGCGGGCGGCCTGAACGTCCAGGCCTCAGCCGAAGGCTTCTGCCGGCGACAGGGCGGCCATCGGGTTGGCGGGGCCGTGGCCCCGCCCCAGGCGCAGGGCGCCGCGGACCGCGGCCGTGACGAACGCCTTGGCCCGTCGGACCGCCTCCAGGGGCGGCGCCCCTCTCGCCAGGTGCGCCGCGATGGCCGCGGCGAAGATGCACCCCGTCCCGTGGGTGTCGGTGGTCTCGACCCGCGGCTCCCGCAGCGCGACCACCTCCCGACCGTCATAGACCACGTCGACCGCCTCCTCGGCCAGGTGGCCGCCCTTGACCACCACGACGCGAGGGCCCAGCGCCGCGATCGCCCGGGCCGCCTCCCCCATCGCCGCCGGGCTGTCCACCGTCAGCCCGGTGAGGGCGGCGGCCTCGGGCAGGTTCGGGGTGACCACCTCGGCCAGCGGCAGGAGGAGGCGGCGCAGCGCCTCCACCGCCTCGGGGCGGAGCAGCGGCGCCCCGGACTTGGCCACCATCACCGGGTCCACCACCAGGTGCGGGAGGCGGTGGTGGCGGATCCGTTCCGCCACCGCGTCGATGATGGCAGCGTTGGCCAGCATGCCGGTCTTCACCGCATCCACGCCGATGTCCTCGACCACGGCGTCGATCTGCCGGGCGACGAACTCCGGCGGGACCTCCACGACCCCCGTCACCGCGGCGGTGTTCTGCGCCGTGAGGGCGGTGATGGCCGTCATGCCGAAGACCCCCAGCGCGGAGAAGGTCTTGAGGTCGGCCTGGATGCCGGCGCCGCCGCCGGAATCGGAGCCGGCGATGGTCAGCGCCCGCGGGATGGTCACGGCAACGCGGTCGGGGTGGGCGGAGGTCACGGCGCCGCACCTCCGCGGCGGGCCAGGGCGGCGTCCACCTGTGCCCGCAGCGCCCGCGCGGCTGCGGTGATGTCCGCCTGGCCGACGACGGCGCGGATCACCGCCACGCCCGCCGCCCCGGCGGTGATGACCGCCGCCGCAGTGCCGGCATCGATCCCGCCGATGGCCACCACGGGGATGCGCACCGCCTGCACCACCCGGCGCAGTCCCTCGAGGCCCACCACCGGGCCGGCGTCGGGCTTCGTCCGGGTGGGGAAGATCGGCCCCAGCGAGACATAGGTCGCCCCCTCCCGCTCCGCCTGTACCGCCTCCGCCACCGTGTCCACGGACCGCCCGATGACGCGTTCGGGACCCAGGTGGGCCCGCGCCCGGGCCAGGTCACCGTCGGCCTGGCCGAGGTGCACCCCATCGGCGTCACAGGCGCTGGCGACCTCGGGTCGGTCGTTCACCAGGAAGAGCACCCCGGCCTCCCGGGTGAGGCGCCGCAGCCGCCGGCCGATGGCCACGAGGGCATCGGGCGGCAGGGACTTGTCCCGCAACTGGACGGCCGTGGCTCCGCCGGCGATGGCCTGCGCCACCTGCTCCTCGTGGGAGCACCCGGCGAGGGCCCGGTCGGTAATCACGTAGAGCCTCAGGTCCACAGCCAGCCCGGTCCGCCCCATCCCGGTCTGCACGAACTCACCCGCGATCGGTCAGACCTGCCGCCTCGCGGACCGCCGCGCCGTCGCGCACGCGCCCGGGATCGAGGCCAGCCAGCGCGTCCAGCAGGGCGGGACGGAAGCTCCCCGGTCCGCGTGCCCCCCTGGCGGCCTCCTCCGCGGCCAGCCCGAAAGCCACCAGCCCAGCCAGGGTGGCCACCACCGCGTCCGGCTCCACGGCGGCCACGGCGGCGACCACCGCCGTCACCATGTCCCCGCCCCCGGTGATGCGGGTGAGGAGCGGATGGCCGTGGACGACCGTCCAGGCCTGCGCCCCATCGCTCACGACGTCGTGCTCCCCGGTGGCGGCGACGACCGCCGCGCTCCGGTGCGCCAGCCGGCGTGCCGCTTCCAGCGGGTCGACCGGCGTCTCCCCGGATTCCACCCCGACCATGGTCGCCTCGAGACCGGCGAGCGTGGCGATCTCGGCCCGGTTGCCCCGGACGACCCGCACCCGCACCGCCTCCAACAGCCGGGCTGCGGCCGCGCGGCGGAAGCGGGTGGCGCCGCACCCCACCGGGTCGAGGATCACGGGGACGTCGTGGCGGTTGGCCGCCCGCCCGGCCGCCAGCAGCACGGCGAGCCGTTCCCGGGTGGGGGTGCCCAAGTTGAGGACCAGGGCCGCGGCCTGCGCCGCCACCTCCTCGACCTCCTCGCGCGCCTGGGCCATCACCGGCCGGGCGCCGCAGGCCAGGGTGACGTCCGCGACGTCGCCGGCCGTGACGACGTTCGTCAGGTGGTGGACCAGGGGGCGCCGCCGGCGCACAGCGGCCCAGGCCTCGGCCAGCCGCGTCCCCGAGACTACCGTGGCCACACGCCGCGCAGGAGCGCGTACGCCACCAGGGCGGCCAGGAAGCCCGGCACCGAGCCGCCCAGCCAGGGGACGACATCCCGCAGCGGGAAGGGCAACCCCACCGCCGTGAAGGCCGCGCGCAGCGCCCCCTCCCACCCCGGGAGGGCGGTGGGGGCGATCCACTGGTAGACGAGGAAGCCCACGGCCCAGGCCACCAGACCGGGCAGGGAGACGCCGCGCCCCGCGCCCTCGGCGCGCCCCGCGCCGTCCGCAGCCGCCTGCGACAGGGGCGCGCGGGCTCGGCCGCCCGGCACGAAGTAGTCGGCCGCCAGTACGCCGAACAGCGGGACGAAGACGGCGCCGATGAGGAAGAGGAAGGCCTCGTAGGCGACCAGGTTCACGTTCACCGCCACGACGAAGCACAGCGTCCCCACGAGGACGATGAGGAGGCGCTGGGGGGCGCGCGGCAGGATGTTCTGCAGGCTGAGCGCCGTGGAGTAGATGTTGGCGAAGGCGTTGTCGGTCTCGTCCACGAGCAGCAGGAGGAGGGCCAGCGCGCCACCGGCGACGCTCAGCACCGCCGGGATCACCTCCTGGGTCCGCAGCGCCAGCACGAAGAGGGCCCCGAGCGCGTAGAACCACACGTTGGCCAGGAAGTAGCCCAGGTACGTCCCCCAGAACGCCGCCGCCGGGCGCTGCGCGAAGCGGTTGTAGTCGGCCACGAGCGGCATCCAGGAGACCGGCATGGCCACCACCAGGTCCACGCCCAGCCAGAAGGGCAGCGCGCCCGTCCCCGGCCGGGCCAGCAAGGCCCGCAGGTCGTGGTGGGTGAGCAGGTAGCCGGTCAGGTAGAGGGTGGTGGCGTAGACGAGCCAGATGGCAAAGCGCTCCAGCCACCGGCGCACGACCACCAGCGGGCCGCCCAGCGCCAGCAGGGTGGCGATGGCGGCGAAGAGGAGCGCCCACAGCGCGGGGCGGTGCAGGCCAGTGAGCTGGCGGCTGATCGCATCGGCGGCCTGCGCCATGATGTAGACCTCGAAGGCCCCCCACCCGACCAGCTGGACCACGTTCAACACCGTGGGCAGGTAGGACCCGCGCAGCCCGAGCACCGGGCGCAGGAGGACCATCGTGGGGAGCGCGGTGCGGCTGCCGACGAGGCCGGTGAGGGCGAGCAGCAGGTTCCCGATGAGCGTGCCCAGCACGATGGCGCCCAGCGCCGCCCGGGGGCTCATCCCTGGCACCAGCAGGCCGCCCGCGGCCAGGACCAGCAGGCCGACGCCCAGGCTCGACCACAGGGCGAAGAAGTCGAGGAAACCCAGGCGGCGGTACGCCGCCGGGACCGGCTCGATGCCCCACGCCGGCGGGACCTGGAGGCGGGGACGAGGCAGGGTGAGGACGCCCACGTCAAACCGTCCCCGGGTCGGCTGCCCCCACCACAGCCTCACCCCCGCGCTCCGGTGGGCGCGGTCACGCCCGCGCGCTCCAGGGCCTTGAGCAGGAGCGTCCCCACCGCCGCGCCGGGGATCGAGCTGGCCAGGAAGGCCACCATGAGCGCCCCGAGCGGCAGCGCCTTGCCCATGAAGGCGGGCGCCACGATGAGGGCGCCGACGGTGGCGCCCACGGGACCGGTGCCGAGCGGCTCGAGCAGCCCCACCCACGGCCGGCGCCACAGGCGGTAGGCGAAGCCGACGACGAGCGCCCCGGCCATCCCCCCGGGAAAGGCGAGCGGCGTGCCCACGCCCAGGGCGTTGCGCACGATGGCGGCCACCGTGGCGGCCAGGGCCGCGTACCACGGCCCCAGGGTGATGCCGGCCACCACGTTCACCATGTGTTGCCAGGGCAGGACCTTGGCGCCGGCGACCGGGATGGCACCGGGGAAGAACGAGAGGACCACCGGCAGCGCCGCGAAGAGCGCCGCCAGGACCAGCGGTCGCGCCTGCATCGAGCATCCCCCCTCACGGGGGAAGCAAAAGCCGCCAGTCCACGCGCTACTGGCGGCCTGCCTCTCCCCACGCCAGCATTACCTGGATCGGGTGCAACGGGTCGGCGTTGTCATCGGAACGCCCTCTCAGCCCGCCTCGTCGAGCTCCCCGGATGGCTATGCAGTTGTCCCGTCCTTACGGTAGCAGTGCGCTGCGCTCCTGGCAATCCTCCCGCCCCGGGACGCGCACGGGTCCGCGCCCGCGTCAGCCCTCGACGTCGCGCGGGGCCGCGACCTCGTAGTGGATGTTCCGGGCCTCGAAGAAGTTGACGATTTCCGGCACGTCCACCTCCGTGGCCATCCAGGGCGCAGGGTTGGGGGTGTGGAACGAGGCCGGCAGGCCCAGCTCCTCCAGCCGGCGGTCGGTGATGTACTCCACATAGGCGTTCAGAACCTCCGCGCTGACCCCCAGGACAGGCCGCTGGAGCAGCGCCCGGTTGTAGTCCCGTTCGAGGTCCACCGCCGTCAGGATGAGGTGCAGGAGCTCCCGACCCAGCCCGGGCGTCATCAGGTCGGGGTCCTGGGCGAGGAGTTCCCCGATCAGGTGGATGCCGAAGCTCAGGTGCAGGCTCTCGTCCTTGAGGGTCCAGTCCACGATGGTGGCGAGCCCACGGAGGAGGTTGCGGCGACGGAAGGTGTAGGCGAACAGGAACCCGCCGTAGAAGAAGACGCCCTCCAGGATGATGTAGTAGCCCACCAGGTTCCGCAGGAAGCTGCGCCGGTGGGAGACCCGGGACAAATCCAGCGGGTCCAGCATGGTCCGGGACAGGTCCACCAGGAACTCCTCCTTGGCCCGGACGGCCGGCTCGTTCCGGTGGGCGTTGAAGACCCGTTCGCGCTCTACGGGAAGGGTCTTGAGCACGTACTCGAAGGCCATGGTGTGGTTGGCCTCCTCCCAGATTTGCCGGGCCAGGTACAGACGCGCTTCGGGAGCGGTGACGTGGCGGTAGATGGCGAGGACGAGGTTGTGGGTCACCAGGGACTCCATGGGGTTGAAGAAGCCCAGGAGGAGCTCCACGGCGCGCTGTTCGTCCGGGGACAGACGGGTCTCCCAGTCGCGGACATCCTCGGCCAGGGGGACCTCCTCGGGAAACCAGGTGTTGCGCTTGCCCTGCTGGGCGTGCGCGTACGCCCAGGGGTAGCTGAGGGGCACGAGCTGGACAGGCTCGAGGGGATTCCCGCCAACCAGAGGCCGCATGGTCCACCTGCTCAGCCGGCACAGGACTCACAGCCCGGTGCGCAGCTGATCGCGTGTTCGGGAAGTTCCAGGTTCCAGCGGAGCCGCTCGCGGGCCTTGTTGACGTGGACGGTACTGGGCTCCGCGTACATGCGGGGAGCGGTGAACAGGTAGTAGGTGGACTTGAGGCCGGCCCGCCACGCTTCCAGGTACAGGCGCGCCATGGCGTCCAGGGAGCGATCCCGCACGAACAGGTTGCGGCTGACTCCCTGGTCCACCCACTTCTGGGCCAGGGCGGCGACCCGGACGAAGTCCTCGGGAGGGATCTGGTAAGCGGTGCGGTGAACGTGGCGCAGGGCCTGCGGGATCTGCTCGATGCGCTCCAGATCCCCCCGCTCCTCGACCAGCTGCGCGCGCACCCGATCCCACAGACCCAGCGACTGCAACTGCTCCACGAGCACGCGGTTGAATTCCAGGAACTTCCCGGACAGCGTCTGGCGGGCGAAGAGGTTCGCGTAGCAGGGATCGATGCCAGGGGTGGTCCCGGCGACCAGGCTGATGGTGGCGGTGGGCGCGATGGCGAGGACCGTCCCGTTCCGGATGCCCTGACGCACCCGGTGGCGGAGGGCGTCCCAGTGCAGACGCCCCGAGCGATCCACGACAGGTCCGCCACGGAGTTCGGCCAGCTCCTGAAGGGTGTCGATGGGCACCTCACCCCGGGCCCAGCGGCTGTCGGGGAACGAGGGGAAGGGCCCGCGTGCTGTGGCCAGCTGGCAGCTGGCCTCGATGGCGCAGAAGCTCAGGAACTCCACTGCGCGGTCGGTGCACTCGCAGGAGGCTTCGTCACCGTAGCGCATGCCCAGCCGTGCGAAGACCTCCGCGAGCCCCATCAGGCCCAGTCCCACGGGCCGGTGGCGCAGGTTCCCGCGGGATGCGCGTGCTGTGGGGTAGAGGTTCAGGTCGATCACGTTGTCCAGGCCCCGGATGGCGAGCCGCACGGTGCGGCGGAGGCGATGCCAATCCAGCCCCCCGGAGGTCACGTGACGTGCCAGGTTGACGCTGGCGAGGTTGCACACAGCCATCTCTTCCTCGCTGGTCGGCAGGTGGATCTCGGTGCAGAGGTTGCTGGAGTGGATCACCCCCGGCAGCATGCTGCGTACGTTGCTGGCGTCCTTGAAGGCGACCCAGGGGTGGCTGGTCTCCTGCAGTGTGGCCAGGATCTCCCGGAACAGGGACCGGGCGCTCTCGACGCGGAATGCGCGCGGCGGGATGCGGCCGGCCCGGGCTTCCTCGATTCGGCAGCGGTAGGCCCGGGAGAAGGCCTCGCCCCACAGGTCGGGGAGCTCCGGCGTGTACGCAGGGTCGAAGAGGTACCACTCGTCGTCCCGCTCCACCCGGAGGAGGAATTCGTCCGGGACCCACAGCGCGGTGTTCAGGCTGTGGGCCCGCAGGTACGGGTCGCCGGCGTTCCGCTTGAGGTCCAGGAAGGCCCGGATCTCGAGGTGCCAGGGCTCCAGGTACACGGCGAGGGTGCCGCGGCGACGCCCTCCCTGGCTGACGGCTCTGATGAGCGAGTCGAAGAGGTGGATGAAGGGAATGATGCCGGAGCTGGTGCCGTTGATGCCGCGGACCGGAGCACCCGCGGCGCGCAGTTTGGTGACGGAGGCCCCGAGGCCGCCGGCGTACTTGGCGACCTTCCCGAACTCCTCGCAGGACTGGAGGATGTGGTGCATGCTGTCCAGCACATCCGACACGTAGCAGCTGCTGAGCTGGTGGTGAGGAGTGCCCGCGTTGAACAGGGTGGGGGTGCTGGGCAGATAGTCCAGTCGACTCATGGCGTCGTAGAAGGCCTCCGCCCATGTCGCGGGATCGCGCTCAACGAGGCTCATCCCCATGGCGACTCGCATGAACAGGAACTGCGGGACTTCCAGCAGCCTGCGGGTTTCGGGGTCCCGGACGAGGTACCGGTCCGCAAGGGTAGACACCCCGATCAGGGGCAGCCACAGGTCCCGTTCGGGCCGCAGGACCCGGCTCAGGCCCTGGAGGTCGAACCGGAGCAGTCGTTCGTCCAGGGCCCCGGCGCTCGCGGCCTGCGGCACGTACCGGCAGAAACCGGCGCGGTAGGCGTCAGGGTCGGGTTCGGGGGTCCCCAGGGCTTCCCGGTACAGCCGGCGCAGCATCAACCTTGCCGCGAGGCGCTCGTAACCGGGGTCCTGGTGAATCCGGCCCTGGCTGGCCTGAAGCAGGGCCAGTTCGAGCTCACTTTCCCCGCTGCCGCGGACCGCGGGGTCGTCACGGAGGCTGTTCAGCAGACGCGTGCCGCCGGGGATTGGGCGGGCAAGCCGTTCCAGCCAGTGCGGCAAACCAACCAGGGTCGCCACTTCGGCCACCTCCGTCCTCAACCACGGCCCTGCGTGCGATAGACGGAGGCGGCCCCAGGACGGCCTGGGAACCTGTCTCCGCTCCGCCCCACTCCACGAGGGCACGCGGATTGTTCACAGGCCGGCAGGTCTTCGGACTCGGGTTCCTCCGGACCGGACGCCTTCCCGGGCCAGTTCGCCCAGTGGCCCCGATCTCCGATCCGTCCCCCTTACCGCGGCGGGCCCGTCCCGGACTCGCGCAGAGCAGGAGCGCTACACCGGGTTCCCTTTTCACCCCTTAGGGGACCGGCCTGCATCTACATCTTGTGTCCGCAGAGACTTCCTATCACAAGATGTAGCACCATGTCAAGCATGCGCGTTGTGCGGTTGACGGGGCTCTGGGAAGATCAGGCGGGCCGGATGACGGTCAGGGCTGGCGGGTGACCCCCTCCTCCACCACCTCGACCTCGGCCGCCCGCACCAGGCGCTCGGCTTTGCCGGCCTTGGCCCCGTCGACGATCACCGCCACCAGCGCGTAGCGGTCCCCCCGGTACCCGGGGATGACGCGCCGGACCTCGCCCTCCTGGGCCGTATCGTCCAGGACCCGCACCCGGACCCCGGGCCGGATCACCCGGCCCCTGCGGTCGTGCACCTGCTCCATCGCCCGCCTCCTCGTCACGGTCCTCGATCCGCCGGGGGGCCCGACCCCTACCGCGGCAGCCGCTCGATCACCAGCGCGATCCCCTGCCCCACGCCGATGCACATCGTGGCCAGGCCGTAGCGCCCCTCCCGCCGCTCCAGCTCGTACAGGAGGGTCGTGAGGATGCGCGCGCCGCTGCAGCCGATGGGGTGCCCGAGCGCAATCGCCCCACCGTTGGGGTTGAGCCGGTCCAGCGGCAGCCCCAGCTCGCGCACGCAGGCCAGCACCTGGGCCGCGAAGGCCTCGTTGAGCTCGATGACGTCCAGGTCCTCCACCCGCAGCCCAGCGCGCTGCAGCGCCTTGCGCGTGGCCGGCACCGGGCCGAGGCCCATCGTGGCCGGATCCACGCCAGCCACCGCACTGGCGACGACGCGGGCGCGGGGGACGTGCCCGTGGGACTCGGCGTAGGTCCGCGAGGTCACCAACAGGGCCGCCGCGCCGTCGTTGATCCCGGAGCTGTTGCCGGCCGTCACGGTGCCGCCCGGCTTGAAGGCCGGGGGGAGCTTTGCCAGCGCCTCCAGGGTCGTTGCCGGCCTGGGGTGCTCGTCGGTGTCCACCACCACAGGCTCGCCCCGCGGCCGGGGGATCACCACGGGGACGATCTCGTCCCGAAAGCGCCCGCTGGCGATGGCCGCCGCCGCGCGGCGCTGGCTCTCCAGGGCGAAGGCGTCCTGCTCCTCTCGGGTGATGCCCCAGCGTTCGGCCACGATCTCGGCGGTCTCGCCCATGCTGTAGGGCGGGTACACCTCGGCGAGGCGCGGGTTGACGAAGCGCCAGCCCAGCGTGGTGTCGTAGAGCTCGACGTTGCCGCGGGGAAACCCCTGCGCGGGCTTGGGCATCACCCAGGGCGCCCGCGTCATCGACTCGACGCCCCCGGCGATGAAGACGTCCCCCTCTCCGGCGGTCACGGCATGCGCCGCCGTGACCACCGCCTGCAGCCCCGAGCCGCAGAGCCGGTTGACCGTCTGGCCGGCCACCTCCACCGGCAGCCCGGCCAGCAGGACGGCCATGCGGGCGACGTTGCGGTTGTCCTCCCCCGCCTGGTTGCTGCAGCCGAAGATGATGTCCTCGATGTCCGCGGGCGGCAGGTGGTTGCGGCGCACCAGCTCGCGGATGACCAGCGCGGCCAGGTCGTCGGGGCGGACGTCCTTGAGGACGCCCCCGTGCCGACCCACCGGCGTGCGCACCGCGTCGACGATCACGGCGTCAGGCATCGACGTCCCCTCCGGCCTCATCATAGCCGCGGGCCCGCATCGGGGGCAGGTCGGCGCCCCGCCCCCTCAAGGACGCCGCGGCCGGCCGCCACCACGCGCCGCAGCAGCGGGGCCGCCCGGTAGCGGTCTTCCCCCAGGTCGGCGTGCAGCCCATCCAGGACGGCCAGCACGAGGGGCGGCCCCACGCTGTCCGCCAGGGCGAGCGGCCCCGCAGGGAAGTTCATCCCCAACCGCATGGCCGTGTCGATGGCCTCCGCGGTGGCCACGCCCTCGCCCAGGGCGAAGAGCGCCTCGTTCACCAGCATGGCCGCGATGCGCGGGAAGACCCCGGCGACCCCGTCGCGCACCAGGGCGGTCTCCTTGCCCAGGCGGGCCAGCAGAGCCAGGGCCGCCTCCACCGCGGCGGGGGCGCTCTGCAGCGCCGGGAGCACCTCCACGAGCGGGCGCGCCTCCCACGGCGGGAGCGTGGCGAAGCCCACAACCCGGTGCGGCGCCGCCGAGCGCGCGGCCATGGCGGTGGCCGAAGTCGCCAGGGCCAGGGTGAGCCGCAGCGGGTCGCCGGCCCGGTCCGCCGCCGCCATCACCGCCGCCTTGGCCGCTGGCGCCACCTCCACGTCCACCACCGCGTCCAGGGGGCCCTCCGCCGGCACCCCGCGCGCCACCACCAGGCCGGCGCCTTCGGCGGCCCGGACGATCGCCTCGGCGAGCGCGCCCTCCCCGGCCACCGCGATACGGCGCATCGCCGCGGCCTGCCGCTCCACCGCCGCCGGCAGCGCCGGGACCCCCGCCTCGCCACCTCCGCCGCTCTCCGCCCCCTCGCCGTACGTGTAGAAGCCCCGCCCCGTCTTGCGTCCTAGCAGCCCCGCGTCCACCATGCGCTGCTGGATGGGGTGGGGCCGGAAGCGCGGCTCGTGGAAGGTCGCCTCGTACAGCGAGCGCGTCACCGCCAGGTTCACGTCCAGGCCGATGAGGTCGAGCAGCTCGAAGGGGCCCATGCGGAAACCCCCGGCGCGGCGCATGATCCGGTCGATCACCGCCACCGGCGCGGTCTGCTCCGCCAGCAGGCGCACGGCCTCCACGTAGAAGGGGCGGGCGATGCGGTTGACGATGAAGCCGGGCGTATCCTGGACCTCCACCGGCGTCTTGCCCAGCGCCGCGACGGCCTGCCGCGCCCGCGCCACGACCGCCGGGTCGGTGGTACGGCCCGGCACCACCTCGACCAGCGCCATGACCGGCGCGGGGTTGAAGAAGTGCAGTCCCAGGACGCGCTGGGGGTGGGTGGTGGCGCCGGCGAGGGCGGTGATGGAGAGCGAGGAGGTGTTGGAGGCCAGGATCGCCGGAGGCGGCACGACGGCATCGAGGCGGGTGAAGAGCTCGCGCTTCAGGGCCAGGTCCTCGGGGACCGCCTCGACGACCAGGTCGCACGCCGCCAGGTCGGCCAGGTCGACGGTGACGGTGAGGCGCTGGAGCGCCGCCTCCGCGTCGGCCCGCGTGAGCCGCCCCCGCTCGACGTCCCGGTCCAGGGCGGCCTGGAGGCGGTCGCGGGCGCGTTGCAGGATCGGTGCTGCCACGTCGCAGAGCACCGTGGGGATCCCGCGGCGCACCCCGACCTCGGCGATCCCCGCTCCCATGGTGCCGGCGCCGACGACGCCCAGGCGCCGCACCACCGTCCCGTCCATGGCGGCCGAAGCTCCCCGGCGTGGCCGCCCGGTCAGGCGCCAGTGTAGCGGGGCGGCCGCTTCTCCAGGAAGGCCGCCACGCCCTCGCGGTGATCGGCGGTGCGCCCGGCGACCTCCTGGAGGTAGGCTTCGTACTCGAGCGCCTGCTCCAGCGGCGCGGTCTGCGCAAAGCGCAGGCCGCGCTTGGCCAGGGCGTAGGCCCGGGTGGGACCCCTCGCCAGCCGGCGCGCCCACGCCAGGGTTTCCGGCAGCAACGCCTCGTGGGGCACCACCCGGTTCACTAGCCCCAGCCGCAGCGCCTCCTGGGCGTCCAGCGGCTCCGCCAGGTAGGCCAGCTCGAAGGCCTTGCCCAGCCCGACGAGCCGCGGCAGGAACCAGGTGCCGCCGGAGTCGGGGATGAGGCCGACGCGGGCGAAGACCTCGATGAACGCGGCGCGCTCGCTGGCCACGCGCAGGTCGCACGCCAGGGCCAGGTTGCACCCGGCCCCCGCCGCGACCCCGTTCACGGCGGCGATGGTGGGCTTCTCCATGGTGGCCAGGCGCACCACGATCGGGTTGTAGCGCCGGCGCAGCGAGTCGCCGTAGGAGACCTCCCCCACCCCCCGCCGGTCCCGCAGGTCCTGTCCCGAGCAGAAGCCGCGACCGGCGCCGGTGAGCACCACGCAGCGCACCGCCGCGTCCCGCTCGGCCCGCCGCAGCACCTCGTGCAGCTCCTCGCTCATGCGGTCGTTCACGGCGTTCAGCACGTCGGGGCGGTTCAGCGTGCAGAGGAGGATCCCCTCCTCCACCGTCACCTGCACCGTCTCGTATGCGGGCTCGGCCATACCGCTCACCTCCACGGACCCGACGGGCTCAGCCCGACGCGCCGCCGCTCCGGCGGCGATCCGGCTACCGCCCCTGGAACTGCGGCGGGCGCTTCTGCAGGAAGGCCGCCACCCCCTCGCGGTGGTCCTCGGTGGCGAAGAGCAGGTAGAAGCACTTGCGCTCGTAGTCCAGCCCGCCCTCCAGGTGGGTGTCGAAGGCCTTGAGCACCGCCGCCTTGGCCAGGCGCACCGCCACCGGGGCTTTGCCGGCGATCTCCCGGGCCAGGCGCAGCGCCTCGTCCAGCACCAGCTCGTCCGGGACCACCCGCGTCACCAGGCCCGCCGCCTCCGCCTCCCGGGCGGTGAGGTGGCGCCCGGTGAGGACGAGCTCCATCGCCCGCGCCTTCCCGACGGCGCGGGTGAGCCGCTGCGTCCCCCCGGCGCCCGGCATCAGCCCCAGGTTGATCTCCGGCTGGCCGAAGCGGGCGCCCTCCCCGGCGATGATCATGTCGCACAGCATCGCCAGCTCGTTGCCGCCCCCCAGCGCAAACCCCTGCACCGCGGCGATGAGGGGCTTGCTGACCTGGCGGATGCGCTCCCACTGCTGGAAGCGGTAGCCCTGCAGCATCGTCACCGGGGTGGCGCCCTCGAACTCGCGGATGTCGGCCCCGGCGGCGAACGCCCGCGGGCCGCCGGTGAGGACGATGCAGCGTACGGCCTCGTCCCGGTCGAGGGCCTCCAGGGCGGCGACAAGCTCGTCCATCACCGCCTGGCTGAGGGCGTTGAGGACGTCGGGCCGGTTGAGCCGCACGACGGCCACGGCGTCCTCGCGCGTGACGATGAGGTGCTGGAACTCCATCGGCACCCTCCTCCCGTGTACGGGTGATGTGCGCCCCGAAGGGCCCGGGGATCAGGCAGGCGGGCTGGCCGGGCCCGGAGGTGCGCCGCCCGCCCACCCCGCCCCGGGCGGGCCTCCGGGCGATCCCGCTCCGGGCAGGCCTCCCGCCGATCCCGCCCCGGGCGGGCCCCCCGCGGACCCCGCGCCCGTGCCGGACCCCTCACCGGGCGGCGGCAGGGGGTGCCCGCACCGGCCGCAGTAGGCGAACCCCTGCGGGAGGCGCGCAGCGCCGCAGTGGGGGCAGGTGCGGGTGGCCGGGCCCCAGGGGTACTCCGTGGACGCCCCCGCGGCCAGACGCCGGCGGATGGCGGCGTAGTCGGGCGGCCGCTTGGCGCGGAAGGCCTCCAGGCCCTCCTGCGTCTCCGGTGCGCCCGCGTGCAGCGTCAGCCAGTCGCGGGCGTGCCCCACCGTGAGGTGCCAGGAGAGGTCGCGCCAGAAGTTGAGCTGCTGCTTCGTGTAGCGGGTGACCTCCGGGAGCTTGGCCAGCAGCTTGGCGATGAGCGCGTCGACGGCGGCGTCCAGCTCCGCCCGCGGGACGACCTGGTTCACCCACCCCCAGGCCAGCGCCTGCTGCGCCGTGTACGGCTCGCACAGGAAGAGCACCTCCCGGGCGCGCCGGTCCCCCACCAGCAGCGGCATCCACTGGGTCGCCCCCGCCGCCGGGACGCTGCCGCGCGCCGGCCCCACGTGCTGCAGGAGGATGTCGTCGGCGGCCACGGCCAGGTCGCAGGCCAGGTTGAACTCGTTGCCGCCGCCGACGACCATGCCGTTGAGGCGGGCGATGGTGGGCTTGCCCAGGTTGCGCAGCCGCTCGTTGGCCTCGATGAAGGCGCCCATCCACTTCCAGTAATCGCGCGGCCGCTCCAGGAAGCGCTCCTGCTCCCGCAGGTCCGCGCCCGTGCAGAAGGCGCGGTCTCCTGCCCCGGTGAGGACGAGCACCCCCACGGCGTCGTCCCAGGAGGCGTCCTGGAAGGCCGTGGCCATCTCGGTGAGCGTCTGGAAGTCCAGCGCGTTGAGGACCTCGGGGCGATTGATGGTGACGCGGGCCCACCCCGGCCCCTTGGTGTAGAGGATCTTCTCGAAGCCGAAGCGCTCGGGCGACTGGGGGCGGGGGTACACGCGCCGGCGCTACTGGCGGACGATGATGATCTCGTACCCGACCGCACGCAACCGCTCGGCCAGCCGCTCGGCGTTGGCGCGGTCGGTGAAGGCGCCCACCTGCACCTTGTAGAGGTTCTCCGCGCGGAGGATGTAGGCGTCGAAGCCAGCGGCGCGCAGTTGCGCCGCGCGCTCCTCGGCGTTCTCCCGCCGCAGGAAGGCACCCGCCTGGACGCGGTAGAGCCCCGTCCCCGGAGCGGGCGGGCGCTCCGGCGCGGCCGCCGTCACGGTGGGGCGGGGGGTCGAGCGGCGCGCGGGGGGCGGCGCGGTGTGGGGCGGGGCGGGCGGCGTCACCGGCCGAGGCTCCCTCGCCGGCGCCGGCGAGGGACTCGGCGGCAAGGCGGGGCGGGGCACCACCGGCTCCGGCGTGGACGCCACGGCCGGGGGCGGCAGCGGCGTGACCGCGGGAGCTGGCGTCCGGGCCTCCGGCCGCAGGAAGACCTCGCCCGCCACATACCCGAGGGCCAGCGAGAGGAAGAAGAGACCGACGAGCGCGATGGTCACGACGACGGTATTGGGTCGCACGGGCGTCCCCCCTCACAGGTCGCGCCACGGTGGTGTTCGGGAGGATGCGGCGGTTTCCTGCGGCCGCGCACATGCTGGCCGCGTACACCGGTGCAGCCGCGTACACCGCTGCGGCCACGCACACCGGCGCGGCCGCCCGGCTCACCCCTGCAGCGCCGCCAGGTGACCTTCCAGGACGCGCGACCGCTCGCGCAGCGCCTCCCGCCGCGCGGTCTCCGCCTCCACCACCGGTTGCGGCGCACGCGCCTGGAAGTCCGCACTGCGCAGGCGGCCCTCCACCCGCTGCAGCTCCGCGCTGACTCGGGCGAGCTCCTGCGCCAGGCGCGCGCGGATGCGGTCGCGGTCGGCCGGCGCCACCGGGAGCAACACCTCCACGCCGTCGGCCAGCAGCCCCGCCGTCCCCGCCGGCCGCGCCGCCGCCAGGTCCTCCACGGTGAGCGGGTCGGAGCGGGCGAGGGCGGCGATGTAGGGACGCAGGGCCCCCAGCGTCGGGTGCAGCTCCGCCGGGGCGCGCAGCACGGCGGGGACCCGCGTCCCCGGCGGGACGCCGAGGTCGGCGCGCAGCGAGCGGATGGCGCGCACCACCGCCACCAGGCGGTCGCCCGTGGCCTCCACCTCCGGGTCCACCCAGCTCTCCGGCACCTCGGGCCACGGCGCCACCATGATGCTCTCGCCGCGGTGGGGGAGGCGCTGCCACACCTCCTCGGTGATGAAGGGCATGATCGGGTGGAGCAGCCGCAGGCTCCCTTCCAGCACCGTCCACAGCGTCCAGCGGACCGCCCGGCGCCGCTCCTCGCGGGCCGGCCCGCCGTCGGGCGCGTAGAGGTCCACCTTGGCCAGCTCCACGTACCAGTCGGCGTAGGTGGACCAGAGGAAGTCGTAGCAGGCCCGGGCCGCCTTGTCGAACTCGAACCCCTCCAGGTCGTCGGTGACCTCCTGGACGGTGCGGGCGTAGCGGCTCAGCACCCAGAGGTCGAGCGGGGAGAGGCCCACCGGGGGCGCCGTGCCCTCGGACGGCCCGAAGCCGGCGAGGTGCAGCTGCACGAAGCGGGCGATGTTCCAGATCTTCGTGGTGAAGGTGCGCACGTCGTCGAGCATCTTGGCGCTGAAGCGCAGGTCCTGCTGCTGCTGGGAGCAGCGCACCACCAGGGCGAAGCGGAGGACGTCGGCGCCGTAGCCCTGCTGCTCGACGTAGTCGATAGGGTCGAGACCCGTCCCCAGCGACTTGCTCATCCGCTGCCCCTGCAGGTTGAGCACCGTGGGGTTGATGTAGACGTCGGTGAAGGGCACCTCCCCGAGGAACTCCAGGCCCATCATGATCATACGGGCCACCCAGAGGTGAATGATGTCCCGCCCCGTCACCAGCACGTCGCCGGGGTAGAAGTAGCGCAGCTCGGGCGTGGTCTGCGGCCACCCCAGGGTGGCGAAGGGCCACAGCGCGCTGCTGAACCAGGTGTCGAGGATCTGCTCCTCCTGCTCCAGGTCCGCACCGCCGCAGGCCGGACAGCGCGCCGGCCGCTCCCGCTGGGCCACCATCTCGCGGCACGCCCGGCAGTGCCACACCGGGATGCGGTGCCCCCACCACAGCCGCCGGGAGATGTTCCAGTCGCGGATGTGCTCCATCCAGTCCAGGTAGACCCGCGCCCATCGCTCCGGGTGGAAGCGCACCTTCCCCTCGCGCACCACCCGGATCGCCGGGGCGGCCAGCGCCTCCATGCGCACGAACCACTGGTCGGTGATGTAGGGCTCCAGCACCGTCTTGCACCGGTCGCACACGCCCACCGTGGTCGTGTAGGGCTCCTCCCGCTCCAGCAGGCCCTGGCGGCGCAGCGCCTCCACCACCGCGGTGCGGGCGGCGAAGCGGTCCATCCCCGCAAACGCGCTCGCCGCCTCGCCCGCCATCCGCCCTGCCTCGTCCAGGACCACCAGGGTGGGCAGCCCGTGGTCGGCGCCGATCTCGTAGTCGAGGGGATCGTGGCCGGGCGTGATCTTCACCGCTCCCGTGCCGAAGTCCGGCTCCACCCGCCGGTCGGCGATCACCGGCACGCGCCGCTCGGCCAGCGGCACGATGACCTCCCGGCCTACCAGCGCGGCGTAGCGGGAGTCCTCCGGGTGCACGGCCACCGCCACATCCGCCAGGATCGTCTCGGGGCGCTGGGTGGCGATGACCACCCCCGGGCCGCCGTCGGCGCCCCGGTAGCGCACGTGGTAGAGCGTCCCCTGCACCTCGCGGTGCTCCACCTCCAGGTCGGAGACGCTGGTGAGGTCGTGGGGGCACCAGTTGACCATGCGCTTGCCGTAGTAGATGTAGCCCTTCCGGTAGAGGCGCAGGAACGCCTCCAGGACCGCGTCGCTGTAGGCCGGGTCCATGGTGAAGGTGGCCCGCGCCCAGTCGCAGGAGAAGCCCAGCCGACGCAGCTGGCTGTAGATGATCTGCTGGTACTTCTCCTTCCAGCTCCAGGCGAACGCCAGGAAGGCCTCGCGCCCGAGGTCGAAGCGCGTCTTCCCCTCCTTGGCCAGCTCCCGCTCCATCACCACGTGGGTGCCGATGCTGGCGTGGTCCGTGCCCGGCATCCACAGGACGTTGTAGCCCTGCATGCGCCGCCAGCGGATGAGGACGTCCTGCAAGGTGTTGTTCAGGGCGTGGCCCATGTGCAGGTCGCCGGTGATGTTGGGCAGCGGCATCATGATGACGTAGGGCTGGCGGGCGGGATCCACCGGGGCGTGGAAGTAGCCGCGGGACATCCAGACCGCGTACCAGCGCGGCTCCACCGCGGCCGGGTCGTACACCTTGGGCATGGCCTCGGCCGTCCCCGCCTCCGGCGTCCTCGGGTCCTCTCCCATCGTCCACCTCGCTGTGCGTCGGTCCCGTCCCACCCCGTCGTCGGCGCCGACCAACGACAAACGCCGCCCGCCCCAAGGGCGAAGCGGCGCTCCGCGGTACCACCCTGGTCACCGACCCGGGCGCCCGGGCCGGCAGCTCGACGCGCGATCACGGGCGCACCCGGCGGCGGCGCCCGCGAGGCGCGCCTCCGCAGGTCCTCGAGGCGACGTTCAGGCCGTCCGTCGCCGGGAAACCTTGCACCCGGTGGGTCTCCCTCGCTCCGGCCGGTGGCGGCCCTACTCCTCCTCGAGTTACCGCCCAGTATAGGGAGGTCCCCGGCCCGCCGCAACGGGTCACGCCGCTCCAGCGTTCGGCGTCAAGGCCCGGGGAGGAGCCACCCCGCTTCGCGGCCCTCCTGACGCAGGCTGGCCACGTGCTCGCGCAGGGCCGCCTCGGCCCGGTCCGGGTCCCGTGAGCGGATCGCCGCGGTAAGCCGGGCCAGCTCACGGAAGGATCGGGTCGTGCGTCCGCGGTTCTGCAGGAGGCGCGCGAGCAGCGGCCGCAGACGCCCCCGGACCCGCTCGACCGCCCGGGCCAGGATGGGGTTGCCGGCAGCGGAGCCCACCGCGGCGTGGATCGCCTCCTCGGCCGCGGCGAAGAAGGCCGCGTCGCCGCCCCGCGCCGCCACGCTCACCGTCTTGATGAGCGTGCTGAGCTGTGCCCGGACCTCGGGGGTCGCGCGCTCGGCCGCCCGCCTCGCGGCCATGCCCCCGACGGCCTCCCACAGGTCGAGGAGCCCGGCGGCGGTCTGTGGGGTCAGGGCCGCCACGACCACCCCTCGCCCCCGCCGTCCCTCCACCAGTCCCTCGGCCAGGAGGCGGCGGAGAGCGTCGCGCACCGGTGTGCGGCTCACTCCCCAGGCGGCCGCCACTGCCGACTCGCGCACCACCTCCCCCTCCTGCAGGCGACCGGAAAGGATGGCCTCGCGTAGACGGCGGTAGACCGTCTCCGCGGCGGTTTCCCGCGGGGGGATCGGGCCACCCAGCTCCACGAGATTCGGCATTCGGTATCCAGAATACAGTACACATGATCCGCCTGCAAGATCCCCGTTGAAATGGGTTGTCAACGGCCCTTGAGCTCCGTTATTGTGGTCTTGAGAGAGCTTCTGACAGCATTTATTCCGGAGGTGCGGGATGACCTACATCATCGCCGAGCCCTGTATCGGGACCAAGGACCGGTCCTGCGTGGAGGTCTGTCCGGTCGACTGCATCTACGAGTACGTCGAGGAGGTCGGCGGCTACGTCGTTCCGGACCCGGCCACGGGGGCCGGCCCCGACAAGCAGGTCATCCCCCGGGGGGAGGCCGTTCATGTCCCGCCCGACGACTTCCCCAAGGAGACCGCCCTCCAGCAGCTCTGGATCCACCCGGAGGAGTGCATCGACTGCGGGGCGTGCGAGTCCGTCTGCCCGGTGACGGCCATCTTCGCGGAGGCGGACGTCCCCGAGCAGTGGCGCCACTTCATCCCCCTGCAGTACCAGGCCTTCGGCCTGCAGCCGAAGTAGCGTAGTCGGTCAGCTCACCGGGGGCGGCTCGGGTTGCCGGATCGCCTCCGGCTGCGGGATGGGCCGGTAGGCCGCCGCAGGGATCGTCGTCATCCCAGGCACCTGGGCCTGCGCCGGAGCCGGGGCGAAGGCCTCGGCCAGCACCTGGTCCATGTGGTCCACCAGCACGATGCGCAGGGCCCGGCGGACGTTGGCCGGGATCTCGTGCAGGTCCTTCTCGTTCTCCTTCGGGAGGATGACGGTGCGGATGCCCGCCCGGTGGGCGGCCAGAACCTTCTCCTTGACCCCGCCGATGGGCAGGACCCGCCCGCGCAGGGTGATCTCCCCGGTCATGGCCACGTCTCGCCGCACCGGCCGGCCGGTGAGCGCCGAGGCCAGCGCCGTGGCCATGGTGATCCCGGCCGACGGCCCCTCCTTGGGCTGCGCCCCGGCCGGGACGTGGATGTGCACGTCCAGCTTGCGGTAGAAGTCCTCCGGCAGGCCCAGCCGCCGCGCCCGTGAGCGGACGTAGGAGAGCGCCGCCTGGCCGGACTCCTTCATCACCTCGCCCAGCTGCCCGGTGAGGATGAGCTTCCCCTCCCCCGGCATCAGCGTGGCCTCGACGCTGGTGACGTCCCCGCCCATCTCCGTGTAGACGAGCCCGGTGGCCACCCCGACCTCGTCCTCCTTCTCCAGGCTCCCGAAGCGGAAGCGCGGCGGCCCCAGGAACTTGTGCAGGGTGGCCACGGTGACGCGGACCTGGCGGGTGGACCCGCGGGCCACCTCGGTGGCCACCTTCCGGCAGATCGTCCCGATCTCCCGCTCCAGGTTGCGGACCCCGGCCTCCCGCGTGTACTCCCGGACGATGCGCCGCAGCGCCGCCTCGGTGAACTGCACGTGCTGCTCGGTCAGCCCCGTGGCCTTGCGCTGCTTGGGAATGAGGAACTGCTCGGCGATGCGGACCTTCTCCTCCTCGGTGTAGCCGGGGAAGCGGATGACCTCCATCCGGTCGCGCAGCGCCGGCGGCACCGTGTCCAGGATGTTGGCCGTGGTGATCCACATGACCTCGCTGAGGTCCAGGGCCAGCTCCAGGTAGTGGTCGCTGAAGGCGTGGTTCTGCTCCGGGTCGAGCGCCTCCAGCAGCGCCGCCGAGGGGTCCCCGCGGAAGTCCACGCCGAGCTTGTCGATCTCGTCCAGCATGAAGACGGGGTTGCGGCTGCCGGCCTGCTTCAGCCCCTGGACGATCCGCCCCGGCAGCGCCCCCACGTAGGTACGCCGGTGGCCGCGGATCTCCGCCTCGTCCCGCACGCCGCCGAGCGAGACCCGCACGAACTTCCGCCCCAGCGCCCGGGCGATGGACTTGCCCAGCGAGGTCTTCCCCACGCCGGGCGGGCCGACGAAGCACAGGATGGGGCCCTTGCTCTCCCGGGCCAGCTTGCGCACGGCCAGGTACTCGATGACCCGCTCCTTGGCCTTGGTCAGGCCGTAGTGGTCCTCGTCCAGGATCCGCCGCGCCTCGTCGATGTCCAGGCGGTCCTCGGTGGTCACCGACCAGGGGATGGCCAGGATCCAGTCGAGGTAGGTGCGGACCACCACCGCCTCGGCCACCATGGGCGGCATCTTCTCCAGCCGGGCCAGCTCCTCCAGGGCCTTCTCCTTGACGTGGGCGGGGAGGTTGGCCGCCTCGATCTTCTTGCGGTACTCGGCCGCCTCAGCCTGGCGCTCGTCGCTCTCCCCCAGCTCCTGCTGGATGGCCTTCATCTGCTCCTTGAGGAAGTACTCCCGCTGGGACTTCTCCATCTGCTTGCGGACGCGGTTCTGGATCTTCCGCTCCAGCTCGAGGATGGAGATCTCCCGCGAGAGCAACTGCCCCAGCTTCTCCAGGCGCTCCTGGGGCGGCGCCTCGAGCAGCTCCTGGCGCTCCTCCAGCTTGAGGTTGAGGTGCTGCGCCACCAGGTCGGCCAGCCGGCCCGGCTCCTCCGCCTGCATGATGGTGACGAACTGGTCGGGCGGCACCGCCCGGGACAGCCGGGCGAAGCGCTCGAAGGAGGCGGAGAGCCCGCGCACCAGGGCCTCCACCTCCAGGCTCCGCTCCACCACGTCGGGTCGGGCGGCGATGCGCACCGCGAAGTAGGGCTCGGTGTGGAGGTACTCCAGGATCTCGGCCCGGACCACGCCCTCCACGATCACCTGCAGGACGCCGTCCGGCTGCTTGCCCACCTGCAGGATGCGGCACACCGTCCCCACCCGGTGGATGTCGTCGGGGGTGGGATCCTCGATGTCGTCCTGCCGCTGGGCGACCAGGAGGATGAGCTTCTCCCCCTCCGCCCCCAGCGCCGCCTCCAGGGCCCGCAGCGACTTGGGCCGCCCCACCCCCAGGCCCTGGGCCTGGTGGGGGAAGACGATGGTGCCCTTCAGCGGCAGGAGCGGCAGGGTCTCCCGGGCCACGGCCGTCATCTCCGTGCTCATCCAGCCTCCTCTACCCGATCTGTGCCCATAAAGAGAAAACGGGGCGCCCCCCGCCCCCTGTTCCCTGCCTCTGGCGCTACTTCCAGGATACCAGGGCGGCCGGCAGCCCGCCAGATCGGCGCGGGGCCCCGGGCCGGCCGGACCATCCCGCAGCGGCCCGGCGCCGCGACGGCCCTCAGGAGGCCGGCTTCTCCTTGGCCAGGCGGCGCAGGTCGGCCGAGGTGAGCAGGATGGGGTCGCGCCGCCGCAGCACCGCCTCCTCCGTGACGACGCAGCGCTTCACGTCGGTGCGGGAGGGGATGTCGTACATGATGTTGAGCATGATCTCCTCGATGATGGTGCGCAGCCCGCGTGCCCCCGTGTTGCGGGCCATGGCCTCGCGCGCGATGGCCCGCAGGGCGTCGTCGGTGAAGATCAGCTCCACCCCGTCCATGTCGAGGATCTTCTGGTACTGCCGCACCAGGGCGTTGCGCGGCTCCACCAGGATGCGGATGAGGTCGGCCTCCTCCAGGGGGTCGAGGGGGACGATGATGGGCAACCGGCCGACGAACTCCGGGATCATGCCGTAGCGCAGCAGGTCCTGGGGCATGACCTTGCTGAGCGTTTCCCCCAGCCGCCGCTTGGCCCGGGACTCCACGTGCGCACCGAAGCCCATGCTGCTCTGGCGCACGCGCGTCTCGATGATCCGCTCCAGCCCGTCGAAGGCCCCGCCGCAGATGAAGAGGATGTTCGTCGTGTCGATCTGGATGAACTCCTGGTGGGGGTGCTTCCGTCCGCCCTGCGGCGGGACGTTGGCCACCGTCCCCTCCAGGATCTTCAGCAGCGCCTGCTGCACCCCCTCGCCGGAGACGTCACGGGTGATGGAGGGGTTCTCGCTCTTGCGGGCGATCTTGTCGACCTCGTCGATGTAGATGATGCCGCGCTCGGCCTTCTTGATGTCGTAGTCGGCCGCCTGGATCAGGCGCAGGAGGATGTTCTCCACGTCCTCGCCCACGTAGCCGGCCTCGGTGAGCGAGGTGGCGTCGGCGATGGCGAAGGGGACGTCGAGGATGCGGGCCAGGGTCTGGGCCAGCAGCGTCTTGCCGCACCCGGTGGGGCCGATGAGCAGGATGTTGGACTTCTGCAGCTCCACGTCGTTGGGGCGGCGGGAGCCGATGCGCTTGTAGTGGTTGTAGACGGCCACCGCCAGGGCCTTCTTGGCCCGGTCCTGGCCGACGACGTACTGGCAGAGGGTGTCGTAGATCTCCCGGGGCTTGGGAGTGGTGCGGACGGGGCCGGGGGCCTCCTCGGCGGAGAACTCCTCCTCGATGATCTCGTTGCACAGCTCGATGCACTCGTCGCAGATGTACACCCCCGGCCCGGCCACGAGCTTGCGCACCTGCTCCTGGGACTTGCCGCAGAAGGAGCACTTGAGCCGCTCGCGCTCGTCGCCGAACCGGAACATCCCGTCCACGGGCACGTCGCCCCCGCCCGTCCCGCCTACTTCACCGCCACGGCCTTGCGCGGGACGATGATCTCGTCGATGATGCCGTACTCCTTGGCCTGCTCGGCGCTCATCCAGAAGTTGCGGTCGGTGTCGCGCTCGATGCGCTCCAGGGGCTGCCCGGTGTGGCGCGCCAGGATCTCGTTCATGAGCTGGCGCAGCCGGATGACCTCCCGGGCCTGGATGTCGATGTCCACGGCCTGACCCTGCGCCCCTCCCCAGGGCTGGTGGATCATGATGCGGGAGTACGGCAGGGAGGAGCGCTTGCCCTTCGTCCCCCCGGCCAGGACCAGCGCGCCGCCGCTGGCGGCCAGCCCTACGCACACCGTCTGCACGTCCGGACGGACGTACTGCATCGTGTCGTAGATGGCCAGCGAGGAGATCAGGTCCCCCCCCGGGCTGTTCACGTACATGATGATGTCCTTGTCGGGGTCGTCCCCCTCCAGGAAGAGCAGCTGGGCGATGACCAGGTTGGCGACGTCGTCGTCGATGGGCCCGCCCAGGAAGACAATGCGCTCCTTCAGCAGACGGGAGTAGATGTCGTAGCCGCGCTCGCCGCGCGGCGTGGACTCGATGACGTACGGGATCAGCGGTGGCATGTCTCAGGCATCCTCCTCGCGCGTCTCCGTCGGTGGGGGCGCAGGCGCCTCGGCGGCGGCCAGCCCCAGGAGGAACTGCACGGTCTTGCGGCGCCGGAGCGAGGCCGCCAGCGCGTCGCGGCGCCCTTCCCGGGCGAGCCACTCGCGCACGCGTGACGCGTCCTGCCCGAGACTCTGCGCAAGGTTCTCTACCTCCGCAGCCATCTCCTCCTCCGTGGGCTCGAGCCCCTCGCGGCGCGCGATGGCGTCCAGGACGAGCCGGGTGCGCAGGCGCCCCTCCGCCGCCGCGGTCAGGTCCGCCTCCACCTCTTCCATACTCTTCTCGGCCGCCCGGCGGTAGGTTTCCAGGGTCAGGCCCCGCCGCCGCAGCGACGCCTCCAGGTCCTCCCGCAGGTGCGCCACCTCGTGCGCCACCATCGAGCGCGGCAGGTCCACGGTGCCCCGGCGGAGCACCTCGCGCAGCACGGCCTCCGCGTAGGCCTCCTCGGCCCGGCGGGCGGCGTCGGCGGCCAGCCGGCTCTCCACCTGGGCTCGCAGCGCCGCCAGGCTCTCCGCCCCCTCCAGCCTGGCCAGCGCGTCGTCCAGGGGCGGGAGCTCGCGGCGCTTCACGTCACTCACCAGAACCACGAGGACCTCGTCGCTATTCCCCCGGGGCAGGCGGCGCTCCTCGCCGGGGCGGGCGCCCACCAGCCCCTGCTCCAGGGCCTCCGGGTAGGTGCCGCTGCCGATCTCCACTAGGTACTCTTTGCCCGCCTGCAGCCGCCCCGCCCCCGCCGGACCCTCCAGGACCCGGATCAGGACGAAGTCCCCGGGCGCGGCCGGCTCCCCCGAGGCGACCAGCGTGGCATGGCGCAGGCGCAGGTCCTCCAGCGCGCGGTCCACCACCCCCTCCTCGAGCGTCTGCGCGGGGCGCGGGACGCGCACCTCCCGGTAGGGGCCGGGGTCGACCTCGGGTGCCACCTCCACGGTGGCGGTGAAGCGCAGCGGGGCGTCGGGCGAGACCTGCCGCTCGTCCACGTCGATCTCGGGGCGGCTGATCGGTTCCAGCCCCACCTGCTCCATCGCCTGGAAGACGGTACGGGGCAGGAGGAGCTTGAGGGTCTCATCCACGACCCCGTCGCGGCCGACGTAGCGCTCGACCAGGGCGGCCGGCGCACGACCGCGGCGGAAGCCGGGGATGTTCACCCGGTGGGCCAGGCGGCGGTGCGCCTCGCGCATCGCCTCGGCCACCGCTTCCGCCGGGAGCTCCACCTCCAGGACCGCCCGGCTCTGGGGTTCCCGCCGCACTTCGACCTTCATCGCCTCGGCCACTTCGGCTCCTCCCCGCGGGCCCTTCGCCACCGCACGGCCTGCGTCGCGCGCCCGCTCCGCTCCGGGCTTGGGACGTCCCTGACCAACACGGACCCCGACGGCCCGGAACGAAAGAGCGGCCCGGGGCACCGCCCCGACGGCCGCCTCCGGCGTCCAGCCGCCCTCCGCGCCGCACTGGTGCGGGCGGAGGGATTCGAACCCCCACCGGCTCGCGCCGACCAGATCCTAAGTCTGGCGCCTGTACCTGATTCGGCTACGCCCGCGCCACGTCACCCTGGAGGGCCGTGAGGGACTCGAACCCCCAACACGAGGCTTAAGAGGCCCCTGCTCTGCCTGTTGAGCTAACGGCCCTCACACCAACCTCTCATTATAGCGGGGGCGGGTCGGCGCTCAACCCGGAGCTACCCGGGCAGGACCACGTGCTCCTCCAGGACCACCGTCCCCGAGGCGCGGGTGAAGCGGCCCAGGTCGGCCAGGATCTCCCGCACCTCGGGCGAACGGACGTCGGCGTCGAACTCCTCGCGGGAGGCCCACGTGAGCTCGGCCAGGCCGTCGAAGGGGGCCTCGCCGCGGGGGAGCGTGCCCACCACCCGCCGCACGACGTAACGCTGCAGCCGGGTGTAGACGCGCCGGACCAGCGTCGCGTGCGGGCCCAGCCAGTAGGCCAGGAACGCCTCGTCGCTCATCCCTTCCGCCTTGCACACCCAGGTGGCGATGGTGAACATGGCGCGTCCTTCCCCGCACGACCCCTCTCCTCCTCCCCGCCGACCGGCCCGGTCTGGTACACTGGGCGAGGGCCCGTAGCTCAGCTGGACAGCAGCGACGCCCTTCGAAGGCGTAGGTCGGGGGTTCGAGTCCCTCCGGGCCCGCCACCCTCCCGTGGTCGACTGCTCCTTCCCCCCGCTCGTCGCCTCACTTTTCAGAAGACTGATTGGACGGCCTCATCCCCCGGGTACCTACGTTTCTGACACCCGTGCGGATCCGTCCGCCATCCATGTCTGCGGGCCCCGACCACGTGCGTCTCCTGCTGAGCCGCCTGGTGCTCTTCGGCCTGGTCGGCACGAGCGGGGTGCTGGTCAACGTGGCGATCTTCTCGACGCTCACGGCGCTGGGGGTCGGCTACCTGCCGGCGGGCGTGGCCGCCGCCGTCGGGGCGATGGCGTGGAACTTCCTGGGGAACGACGCGGTCACCTTCGACGACGGGGGGCGCCACCTCTGCCGCCGGCACCGGGCGGCGCGCTTCGGCCTCGTCTACGGCCTGGGCCTGCTGGTGGCCGCCTCG
>JAVHLY010000007.1:42625-100322 GCA_031081585.1 Armatimonadota bacterium | reverse complement strand
AGCCCGCTTCGAATGGCACGAGGTTACAAAGGTCGCGCACTACTACCTGTCGGTCGATGCCCTGACGAAGCCGATGCAGGTGCGGGAGGAGTCCCCGCCTTATGGAGGACCGTCGTGACCCTTGAGGATCTGAGGAGCCTCATCGGCGCGGGTGAGACGCTGCTGGTGGAGTTCAAGGGCGAAGAGCGGCAATCACTTTCGGACGGCGAGCTCGTCGAGGCGGTGGTGTGCCTGGCCAATCGCTCGGGCGATACACCGGCGTGGCTCCTCATCGGCGTCGGGGGCGACGGCCGCCCCGCTTGCGTTCCGTTCCATTTTCACGAGATGCAAGCGCTCCAGGCGGACCGAGGCGTGCTGGACTACTCGGGGCTCGTGGTCCGGGGCGCTCGGTGGGACGATCTCGACCCACTAGAGTTCGACCGTTTCCGCCGTTTTGTTCGCGAGAGCCAGGGGCGCGGTGACGCCGGTCTCGTAGACTTGCCGGACATCGAACTGGCGAAGGCGCTCGGCGCCGTCCAGGCCAGCCACGACCTGTCCGCGGTGCGGGTGCTCGGCCTGCTGCTGTTCGGACGGGAAGAGGCTTTGCGCCGGCTGCTCCCGACACACGAGGTGGCGTTCCAGGTGCTCTCGGGGCAGCAGGTCCAGGTCAACGACTTTTTCCGCTGGCCGTTGCTGCGCGTCGTTGACGAGCTGCTGGCCCGCTTCCGCGCCCGCAATCGCGAGGAGGAAGTGCTGGTTGGGATGCTGCGCATTGCGGTGCCCGACTACCCGCCGGCGGTGTTCCGCGAAGGCCTGGCCAACGCTCTGATTCACCGGGACTACACCCGGCTCGGCGCCGTTCATGTGCAGTGGCACGAGGACCGCATCGAGATCGGCAACCCAGGCGGGTTCCCCGAGGGCGTGCGGCTCGACAACCTGCTGGTCACGCAACCGCGGCCCCGCAATCCGCTGCTCGCCGACGCCTTCAAGCGCGCCGGCATCGTCGAGCGCACGGCACGGGGCATCGACACCATCTACTTCGAGCAGCTGCGCAACGGCCGCCCGGCCCCCAGCTATGCCCGCAGCAACGAGACCGGAGTCGTGCTCGTCCTTCCTGGAGGCGAGGCCAACCTCGAGTTTGCCCGGATGGTGGCCGAGGAAAGTCAGGCAGGGCGCACACTGGGGCTCGATGAGTTGCTGCTGTTGAACTACCTGTGGATCGAGCGCTGCCTGACGACGGATAAGGCCGGCGCTCTCATTCAGAAAGCGCAAGCCGAGGCTCGTAGCTTCCTCCAGCGGCTGGTGGAGGCGGTCTGGTTGAGTCTCGCGGGGAGAGAAAGGGTCGGACGTGGCACCTCTCGGCCGCGACCTATCGCCGGCTGGGCGAGCGGGCGGCCTACGTCCGTCAACGCGGCTTCGAACCGATCCAGCAGGAGCAAATGGTCTTGCAGTTCGTGCACAAGCACGGCTCCATTGACCGGGGCGAGGTAGCCGAACTTTGCCGACTGAATCCTATGCAGGCTTATCGGCTGTTGAAGAGGCTCGAAAGGCTGGGGAAGATCCAGCGAATTGCCGGCTCGACGAAAGGAACCCGATATGGAATTCCGAGCAAATAATTGCTCGCGTGCAATTGCGAATCGCTCGCGTGCAAATAATCGCACGGCAGCGCGCAATTGCTACTGGCTGTATGTGGTCACGAACTGCCTGCCTGCCGCAACGGGCGCGGCGCAGGCAGGCACCACCAGCCCGCAGCTCCAAGAACCGATCAAACACCCCGCCCGCCTCGACTGGCACGAGGCGACCAAGGTGGCGCATTACTACCTGTCGCTGGATGCCCTGACGAAGCCGATGCAGGTGCGGGAGGAGAGCCCGGGTTATGGAGGTCATCGATGACGCCGAAAGCCGATCCTCTCCTGAACGCTCTCAAGCTGCCCGGCGGGGCTCGCTTCTATAAGTGCGCGCTCCAGATCAATCCCCACCACTATTCGACGACCTATCGCGGCAAGGCCGCCCAAGGGAACGCCGAAACCTATGCCCGCCAGGTCGTGGACAAGGCTGCGGCGTTGGGCGTCTCCGTGCTGGCTGTAACGGATCACAACCACGTGAGCGGCGTCGCGCTCATCCGGGAGGCCGCTCAAGACCGTGACATCCACGTGCTTCCCGGGTTTGAGCTCTCGAGCAGCGAAGGGGTTCATGTGCTGTGCATCTATCCCCCGGACACCGACGAGGATCGCCTTGGGCGCTACCTGGGGGAGTTCGGCATTCGCAATACGGACCAGTCCTCGCAGCCGTCGACCAAGACCTTCACGGACATCCTCCGCTGCGTCCGGGAGCAGGGTGGAGTGACCATCGCGGCGCACGTAACGAACGACGGCGGTCTGTTTAGAGTGCTGAGCGGACAGGCGAGAATCCGCGCCTGGAAGGACGACAACCTGCTTGCCGTTCAGATTCCGGGGCCCGTTGACGACCTGCCCCAGGACGTCCGCGTCATCGTCGAGAACAAGAACCCCGATTACCGTCGCCCGCACGTATCAGGCAACGGGCTCGCCGTCGCGGTAGTGAACGCTCGTGATGTCGCGGCACCCGGGGACCTGGATGACCCCTCCGCCACCTGCTGGATCAAGATGTCCGAGGTGGGTGTTGAGGGCCTCCGGCAGGCCTTTCTCGATCCGGGCTCAAGGATTCGCTTGAACAGCGCTCCTTCTCCCGAAGACCATGCCGAATTCGTCACCATCGCCTGGGAAGGTGGGTTCCTCGATGGTGCCGCGATTCACTTCAACGAGAATCTGAATGTGCTCGTGGGCGGACGAGGAACCGGCAAGTCCACGGTGATTGAGAGCCTGCGGTACGTCCTTGGACTGGAACCGCTCGGCGAAGATGCCCGGAAGGCACACGAGGGCATCGTGCGGAACGTCCTGAGGAACGGCACCAAGATCTCCCTGCTTGTCCGTTCTCACCGACCCAACAAGCAGGAGTATCGCATCGAGCGGACCATTCCCAATCCACCGGTGATCCGAGTCCAGAACGGCGAGATTCTGAATCTGACTCCCGCGACCATTGTCCCGCAGGTCGAAGTGTTCGGACAGCATGAAATATCCGAGCTGGCGAAGAGCCCGGAGAAGCGCACGCGCTTGCTCGAACGTTTCGTGGAGCGGGATGCGGCACTCGCTCAGCGCAAGGCCGACGTCAGGAGGCAGCTCGAGCAGTCTCGAGCGAAGATCCTCGACTCGGACAGAGAGCTTCTGCAAGTCGAAGAGCGCCTGGCTGCGCTCCCGGCTCTCGAAGAAACCCTGAAGCGATTCCAGGATGCGGGCCTGGAAGAGCGACTCAAAGAACAGAGCCTCCTGGTGCGGGAGGAGCAGGTTCTCAAGACGGCCGGCGGTCGTCTTGCGCCGTACCGACAGGTGCTTGAGGATCTGCGACGCGCATTGCCAGTCGACCGCGTGTTCGTCTCGCAGAAGGCCCTCGACGGTCTGCCGGGCAAGGAGATCCTGGCAGAGATCGAGACCGTGCTCTCCCGGCTCAACCGCGAACTTGAAGCGGTAGCCAGGCAGATGCAAGAGGCCCTCGAGGTCGCCGACCGCGGCCTGGCCGACGTGAAGAAGAAGTGGGAAGTACGCAAGAAGGAAGTTCAGGCGGCCTACGAGAAGATCCTCCGTGAGCTGCAGAAATCGAAGATCGACGGAGAGGAGTTCATTCGTCTGAGGCGCCAGATCGAGGAGCTTCGGCCGCTTCGGGAGCGCCAGGCCATTCTCCAGCGAACCAGGAAGGAGCACGAAGACCGTCGCCGGAGTCTGCTCGCAGAATGGGAAGACGTGAAGGCCGAGGAGTTCCGGCAACTCGAGCGCGCCGCGAAGAAGGTCAGCAAGCAACTCGCCGAACGCGTGCGTGTCCAGGTGACCTTTGCCGGAAATCGCGAGCCTCTTTTTCAACTCCTCAAGGAGCGCGTCGGTGGTCGACTTTCAGAAGCGCTTGATGCGCTCCGGCAGGCCGAAAGCCTCTCCCTGAAGGAACTCTCCGACGCCTGGAGATCGGGAAGGGACGCACTCGCCCAAAGGTACAAGATGCCTCCAGCGCAAGCAGACCGGCTCGCGCAGGCACCCTCGGAAGTGGTCATGGAACTCGAGGAGCTGGATTTGGCCCCCACGACCCAGATCGAGTTGAACGTGGCAGGCGAAGGCCAACCTGCTCGGTGGCAGAAGCTCGAGGGTCTCTCGACGGGCCAAAAGGCGACGGCCGTTCTTCTCCTACTGCTTCTCGAGTCCGATGCCCCTCTCGTGGTGGACCAACCGGAGGACGATCTGGACAACAGGTTCATCACAGAGGGTATCGTGCCGAAGATGCGCGAGGAGAAACGGCGCAGGCAGTTCGTTTTTGCGACGCACAACGCGAACATACCCGTGCTCGGGGACGCCGAACTCATCGTCGGATTGACCGCCTCCGGTGAGGCCGGGCAGGAAGGCAGGGCGCGGATGCCGAAGGAGCACATGGGGTCTATCGACGCCCGCCCCGTCAGAGAGCTTGTCGAGGAGGTCCTGGAAGGTGGACGGGAAGCATTCGAGATGCGGCGCCTGAAGTACGGCTTCTAGGAAGGGACACGATGACGAAGACCGAACTCTTGGAACTTCTGAAAAACGGCGAGAACTCCGGCGTCGAGTTCAAGCGCGACGACGTTGAGAACCACGAGCTCGCCAAGGAACTCGTGGCCTTCCTGAATCTGGAGGGCGGGATCGTCCTTCTCGGGATCGAGGACGATGGCACCGTGTCGGGGACCTCGAGACCCAACCTCGAGGAATGGGTCGCGGAGCTCTGCCGAGTGAAGATCGAGCCTCCCATCGTGCCGCACCTCTCCTGGGTGCGTGCGGTTGAGCCTGGAAAAGACGTCCTGATCGTTCGCGTCTCCCAAGGCCCGGACAAACCCTACGGACGGGTTCACAACAACCGCCGCACCTATTTCATCCGCGTGGGGAGTACAAGCCGCGAGGCCAGCCGCGAAGAGCTCGAGCGCATGTTCCAGGCGTCCGGGCGAGTCCAGTATGGTCTGAAGCCCGTACCCGGTGCCACGCTGGAAGATCTCGACGACCGGCGGCTCCGCGATTACTTCGCCCGCGTCCTCGGGGGAAGCGTCCCCGCCGAAGCAGCCGTCGAGGAGTGGGAGAGGCTTCTGCGCAATCTGGATCTCATGACCGTGTCCGCAGGCCAGGCTGTGCCTAGCATTGACGGCATGCTGCTCTTCGGGAGGACGCCCAAGCGATTTCTGCCGCAGTCGGGGATTCGTGCATTGTGCTATCCCGGCGCGACGCCGGATTACGCCACCCGCGCGGACGAACAGTTGAAGGGACCCTTGGTGCCTCTCTGCGCCGCTGATGGTTCCATCACCGAATCGGGCCTCGTCGAACAGGCGCTGGACTTCGTGAACCGGAACACGGAGCCGACTGCTCACCTCGAGGGCGGGCAGAGGGTTGATCGGCCTGCCTACCCCCCTGCGGTTCTCCGGGAAGCGGTCGTAAACGCCCTCGTCCACCGAGACTACAGCGTGGCGGGCTCGGACATCACGCTCGCCGTCTATTCGGATCGGCTCGAGATCCAGAGCCCGGGCAGGTTGCCGAACACGGTCACCCTAGAAGGGATGAAGGCGGGCATGCGCTACGCGCGGAACCAGACGCTGGTCAACGTGATGCGCGACTACCGCTACGTGGATTTCCGAGGAATGGGAGTGCGCGAGAAGATCATCCCGGGCATGCGCGCCCACAACGGAACCGAACCCGAGTTTATCCCCGAGGAGAGCCGCCTCACGGTTCGGCTTTGGAAGGAGCCGAGGCGGTCATGATTCTGAAAGAGTGCCGGCGTCTGGCCGAGATCGACTTCGCCCTGTCGGCGGTCAACGATGCGTGCGTTCGGGAGAACAACATCAAGACCCGCGTGGACAGCGGCCACATCTCGCTCCTGCATAGTTGGTGGGCCCGGCGCCCCCTCGCTTCTTGCCGTGCGCTTCTGCTGACCCTCTTGTTACCCGATCCTACCGATTCGCACTGCCCGGAGTCGTTCAAGGCGGTTGCCAGGAAGGAGCTCCAGCAATTCCGAAAGGTGGGGCCTTCCGACCTCGATCTGCTGCGCGCCCTACTGACGTTCGTAGCGGAACTCGCTGAATGGAACCTCGTGAACAAGGGAGGCTACGTCTCGACAGCCCGGAAGCTGATCCAGGCGGCGCATGGCACGACGCCGCACCTCTTCGATCCATTCTCTGGCGGCGGCTCAATTCCTCTCGAAGGGCTGCGCCTTGGCTGCGAGGTGACGGCATCGGAACTCAACCCGGTCGCATGGCTCCAACTCAAGATCGCGCTCGAGTGGTGCGGGCGCAAGGGGCCGGAACTCGCCGACCTGTTCGAGGAATGGTCGGAGTGGGTTCTGAAGCAGATAGAGCTGCGTCTGCAAGAGTACTACCCGGCCGACGCACAGAAGCGCAAACCCCTCGCCTACCTTTGGGCGCGGGTGGTGAGGTGCGAGGCTGCTGGCTGTGGCGCGACGATTCCGCTGGTCCGCAACCTGTGGCTATCCCAGGCCAAAGGCCGGAAGAAGGCCTTGCGCATCCTGTATCCGAATGGCTCGCTCGAACCTCGGATCGAGGTGTTCGAACCGGCCAGCGATAAGGAGGTCGAACGCGGAACGGTCGCGGGCAATAACGCGACCTGTCCGAAATGTCACATGGTCACGGGCCGCATGCGCGTCCAAGCGCAGCTTCGA
This sequence comes from Armatimonadota bacterium, assembly GCA_031081585.1. Taxonomy (NCBI): domain Bacteria; kingdom Bacillati; phylum Armatimonadota; species Armatimonadota bacterium. Next base: position 93,599 of record JAVHLY010000007.1, on the reverse strand, counting down.
GAGAGGCGTGGAGGAGCGGAAGACGCCATCCTGCTGGCAGTGGTCAGACAGAATTCGACTGGTCGAGGGAAGGATTACTACACGCCGGCAAAGGCCGATTTGGCTGCGTATGAGGAGGCCCGGAGCAGGGCGAATGAGGTTCACATTGAGATGCCGCCTGCACCTCCCGAGGGCGATACCGGGTTCCGCCCGCGGCCATTCGGGATCACGAACTGGGCGGATGTCCTCGCCCCGCGCCAGCGCTTCTCCCGCTGGGTCATCCACGAGGTCATCGAAGATGCGCTCAAGGAGGCGGGACAACGGGTCAAGGACAAGGACCTGCTCATCGCCCTGGCGGCATGCCTCTACACGGCCTACTCCGACAACGCCCAGTATCACACCTCGCTCTGCGTCTGGCTTTCGGAGGGCGTAACATCGGTCTTCATACAGGGTTCCGGTGTGCCGATGCGTGCCGACTTCGTGGAAGGGAATCCGTTGAGCCCGAACTGCGAAGGGCTGGGCTACTCGGTCCGAAGCGTTCGCAGCGCCCTTCGGCAACTGGCCTCGACGCGCTATCAGCCCTCGTCACCGCTTCTCGCAAACGCTCTTGATCCAGTCCTGCCGGAGGAGTCGGTGGACGTGATCTTTACCGATCCGCCGTATGCGAATCAGATTCCCTACGCCCACCTGTCCGACTTCTTCTACGGATGGCTCCGGCTCGGGTTGCGTGGCCGCCTGCCGCAGGCATTCTCGGCGGTTGAGACGGAAAAGGCGCGAGAGCTGACGGAGAACCGCGCCGTCAGCGACGGCGGCGTCCATGACCGGGACTGGTACGAAAGCCGGATGAAAGAAGCCTTCGGCCAGATGAAACGAACCATCCGGGAAGACGGCGTCGGGTCGGTCGTTTTCGCTCACAAGGAGACGGACCGCTGGGAGGCGCTGGTCTCAGCACTTGTGGATGCCGGCTGGCGAACGACCGGCTCTTGGCCGATAGCCACGGAAAGAAAGCAGCGCATGCGCGGACAGGGCTACGCCGCACTGGAGACGAGCGTGCACCTAGTCTGTCGCCCGCGGCCGGACAACGCGAAGGTCGGTGACTGGGGTGAGGTCCTGCGGGAACTGCCCAAGCGCGTCGGAGACTGGATGGAGCGGCTGCAGGCCGAAGGCATCCGCGGCGCGGATCTCGTCTTCGCCTGCATAGGCCCCGCACTGGAGATCTTCAGCCGCTACCGCAAGGTCGAGACCGCCGATGGCCGGGAGGTCAAGCTCGCCGAATACCTGGAGAAGGTGTGGGAAGTCGTCGGACGTGCTGCCCTGGAGCAGGTGCTCGGCACCGCTGAGGCAAAGGCCCGGAATGGCGCTGCGGGAGCTGTCGAGGAAGATGCGCGACTGACGGCGCTTTTCCTCTGGACGCTCCAAAGCACCAACGGGGGATCTGCGGGAGCTGGACCTGAGGAGATCGACGAGGAGGAAGTCTCCACCGAGGAGGACGAAGAAGAGGAGACCTCCCAGGGGAAGGCTAAGGGCTACACGCTCGTCTTCGACGTTGTGCGTCGATTCGCTCAGCCCCTGGGCATCAACCTGCCCAAGTGGGAAGGCCGGATCATCGAGACGAAGAAGGGGGTCGTTCGGCTGTTGTCGGTAGCGGAGCGCGCCAGAATCCTCTTCGGGAAAGATGGTGCCGATGCTGTCGCCCAGAGGCTGGAGAAAGCCCCTCCCGAGGACATCCATCAACTGATGCTCTTCTCGGAGAACGAGGAAGAGGCGAAAGGCAAGGGACGCGGTCGCGGGCGTAGAAAGGCAGGCGCGGACGTACCCGACGAGGCCTTGGAGACCAGCCGCGAAGCGACGACACTCGATCGCGTTCACATGGCCATGCTGCTTCAGGCCGGCGGTCGGGCTAACGCCCTGCGCGCCTTGCTGAAGGCAGAGCAAGAGCGAGGGCCGGACTTCCTCCGCCTCTCCAACGCGCTCTCTGCCCTGTACCCGAAGAGCAGCGAGGAGAAGCGCCTGCTGGACGCGATGCTCCTGGCGGTCCCGAGATGATGGCGATGAACGAGAAGACGACCACAAGGGGAATTTGGCAGCTGGCGGCTGGGCAGGCGTCCCGGCCGTATGCGGACGTCTTCTTGAAGTACGGCGTCGGCCTCATCGGTCCGGGAGACGCGGGCCCTTGGAAGCCGGAACGCGACGACGACGAGTTCGAGGGCGGCTTCGTGCGTCGCTTCGCCAGCGAGGTCCAGATCGGCGACGTCTTCCTGCTACGCACGGGGATCTCGAGGATTTGCGCGGTCGGGATCGTGGCCAGCGACTACCTGTATCTCAACCAGTTCGACGACGTGAACGGGTGGGACCTCCAGCACGCCCGCCGCGTGCGCTGGTGCAAGCTCCCGCAGGAGCACACGTTCACGACCCCGGTGTTCGGGGCCAACCCGACGCGTTGCTCGCGGACGTGGAACGACGAGGTGACGGATTACGCGGATCGTTTCCTCAATTCGCCGCCGACGCACTGGCAAACGGTCGCGTTGCCGGATCTCCCGGCGGAGGAACCGCCTCTGGAGGATGTGCCTGCAGCCCTCCAGGGGCTCGTGGCGGCGGCCAACGACCTCGTCCCGCTCCTGTGGGATCGGCAGGCGTTCGGCGAGCACCCGAGCGAGGACGAACTGATCGCCCACTTCGTGGTTCCGTTCTTGGGCGCGCTGGGCTGGCCGCCGGAACGCATCGCCGTCAAGTGGCCCTGCCTGCCGGCAGGCAGGGGCTACATCGACGTGGCGTTGTTCCGGGCTCTCCCGCGGACCCCGGAGAACTGCCACCTCGTGATCGAGGCGAAGCGCCTCGGGGCGGGCGTCGAAGGAGCGCTGGAGCAAGCGAAGGGCTACGTGGAAGCGCTCGGTACACCCCGGGACGTGGTCGTGACCGACGGCATCCGCTACCGCATGTATTCCTGCCAGAGCGCGTTCGAGCCGATAGCATACGCGAACCTCGGACGGCTGAAGAAGTCCGCGACCGAGCTGTTCGCGCGCATGAAGAGACCGTAGGAGGACCGTCATGGAACCTTGGTACAGGGTAGCCACGCCGCGCAAGGAGGTCCGGGAAGGACGGTCTTTCAACCCGGACGAGTTCGCCATCGCCCTCGAGCAGGTCGTGGCGAAGACGGCCCCGGAGGACTACCGCGACCCCAAGCAGTTCTTCTCCCGCACCTGCTTCACCAGGGCGCTCCGCGAGCACGCCGGCTTGGTGCTCCGAAGGCTCTCGGGCAAGACCGACAACACCGCTCCGGTTCTGACCCTGATCACCCAGTTCGGCGGCGGCAAGACGCACACGCTGACGGCCCTCTACCACCTTGGCACGAGCGGCGAGAAGGCAGCCGGGTACTCGGGGGTTTCCGACCTGCTCCGGGACGCTGGCCTCTCGTCTGTCCCCAAGGCGCGTGTGGGCGTGTTCGTGGGGAACGCCTGGGACCCCCAGGATGGCCGGGAGACCCCATGGATCGACATCGCCCGCCAGCTGGCGGGCGACAAGGGCGTCGAGGTGCTCGGGACGGCCGCGAAGACGACCCCGCCCGGGACGGAGTCCATCGCCCGCGTCTTCCAGGCGGCGGGCGCGCCGGTGCTCCTCCTCTTCGACGAGGTCCTCAACTTCCTCAATCGGCATCGCGGCATGGCGGAGTCGTTCCACGCCTTCATCCAGAACCTGACGGTCGCCACCACGGGGACGACGCACGGCGCGGCCGTGATCAGCCTCCCGCGCAGCCAGGTCGAAATGACCGACTGGGACATGCAGTGGCAGGACAAGATCACCAAGGTCGTCCGGCGTGTCGCCAAGGACCTCATCGCCAACGACGAGACCGAGATCAGCGAAGTCGTCCGGCGGCGTCTCTTCGAGGACCTGGGAAGCGAGCGCACCAGGAAGAACGTGGCGAAGGCCTTCGCCGACTGGTGCTTCGAACGGCGGGCGCAGCTTCCGCCGGAGTGGACGGCCGTGGACACGGCGGCGACGGAGGCGAAGGCGCGGGAATTCCTCCTTCGCCGATTCGAGGCCTGCTACCCCTTCCATCCGGCCACGCTCTCGGTCTTCCAGCGGAAGTGGCAGGCCCTCTCGCAGTACCAGCAGACGCGTGGGACGCTGGCGATGCTGGCCCAGTGGATCGCCATCGCATCCCAGGAGAGCTTCCGCAAAGCCCGCACGGAGCCCCTCATCACGCTCGGGTCGGCTCCGCTCTTCGATCCCGGCTTCCGCAGCGTCATCCTCGGCCAGCTCGGGGAGTCCCGGCTCGTCGCGGCCATCGACGCGGACATCGCCGGCGAGCAGGCCCACGCGAAGGCGCTGGACGCGGACACAAAAGGCCCGCTCCGCGACATCCACCGCCGGGTGGGAACGGCGATCCTCTTCGAGTCGTCGGGGGGCCAGACAGACAAGGTCGCGCACCTGCCGGAACTGCGGTTCGCCCTCGGCGAGCCGGAGGTGGACACGACCTCGGTGGACAACGCCGCCTTCGCGCTGGAGGACAAGTCCTACTTCATCCGCAAGGTGGGCTCGGACGGGTTCAAGATCAGCCACCAACCCACGATGAAGAAGGTGGTCAGTGACCGCCGAGCGTCTTTGGACGACGAGACCGAGATCAAGCCGGCAATTCGCAAGCTCGTCGAGGACGAGTTCCGCCGGGGAGCCAGCATTCCCGTCGTGCTCTTCCCACGGGACGGCGCGGAGGTCCCGGACTCTCCAAGGCTAACGCTCGTGATAACCGAGCCGGAGGCCGAGTGGACGGGCAGTGGTTCGCTGCGGGAGCAAATCGCTGAATGGACGAAGCAACGGGGCAGATCCCCGCGCCTCTACCCGGGGTCGCTCGTGTGGTGCATCAAGAAGCCGGGCCGGGACCTGCGCGAGAAGGTTGAGCTGTGGCTCGCCTGGCAGCGGGTGGCCCGTGAAGTGGCCGACGGTACGCTGGGTGGAGACTTCGACCGGACGGATCGCGCCGATCTCCAGTCGAAGGTCGCCGCCGCAGAGGACGCCGCCAAGGACGAGGTCTGGGGTGGCTATCGCTTCGCCGTGATCGCCGACCACCAGGAGGCCGACGGGCTCAAGACCATCGACCTGGGGGCTGGGCACTCCAGCAGCGGCGAAACTCTGTGCGGCAGGGTCATCGCCGCGCTCAAGTCGGCGGCGTTGCTCAACGAGTCCGTCGGTGCGGGCTACATCGATCGGAACTGGCCGCCTGCGCTGAAGGAGTCCGGCGCGTGGCCGCTCGCCAGCCTGCGGCAGAGTTTCCTGAACGGCTCGCTCACGCGGCTGCTCGATCCCGACATGACCTTGCGGGGGAAGATCGTCGAGTTCGTCGGAAGGGGCGACTTCGGTCTCGCTTCGGGACAGAGGCCCGACGGCACTTACGAGCGTATCTGGTTCCAGGAGCCCGTTACTGCGGACGAGGTCGCGTTCGACTCGGGTGTTTTCTTGCTGACCAAGGCCAAGGCGCAGGCGCTCAAGGCAGGTGGTCCAGTGCCTGCTCCGGGGCCGGAACCGCAGCCGGGTCCTCCGGTGCCGGGTCCCGGACCTGGTCCCGAACCCGAGCCCGGCCCGGGGCCTGCCCCTGGAGTCCAGACGAAGACCATCCGCCTCGTGGGTGCTGTCCCACCCGAGGTGTGGAATCGACTGGGGACGAAGGTCCTGCCGAAGCTCCGGTCCGGCTCCGATCTCAAGGTCGGCGTGGACTTCTCCGTTACGGTCAACCGCGACGTGGCGGGGAGCCTGACGGCGGACCTCCGTCAGATCCTGGATGACCTGGGGCTCGCAGACAAGGTGCAGATCCGCGACGCCTGATGTGTCGGGGCGAGGATTGCCGATGGAAGTAGGGTGTCCCCCGGTTCCGCGTGTAAGGGGCCTTTCAGTAGAGGAGGCCGGAATGGCCGCAGACGCAATTCAGGATGATGACGGTCCGCAACACCTCAAGCAGGTCTCGCGGATCAAGCACATCATCCTGCAGAAGTATCTGCCCTCGTGGGAACACATCCTGGGCTCCCGAAACCGTCGGCTCTGTTACTTCGATTGCTACGCGGGTCCCGGCGCCTACGAGTTCGAGGGGCAGAAGGTTGACGGCTCGCCCATCATCGCGGTGCGTGCGGCGCAGGAGTATCTCGCCAAGGCGAAAGGTCACCAAATGACCGTGATCCTTGTCGAGAAGGACGAGAAGCAAAGAGCGTCGCTCGATGCCGAGCTGAAAGGCGTGCAGCCCTACGGACAGGGAGTGCAGGTGCATGTGATGGCGGAGGACGTCAAGGAGTTCGTGCCGAAGCTCCTTGGGCAAGTCCCGAAGCTCGCACCGTCGTTCTTCATGGTGGACCCGTATGGGCACCCGCTGACGGTCCCGATCCTGAACGACATCCTGAAACGCCCGCAGACGGAGGCGCTGATCAACTTCATGTTCTACCGGATCAACATGGACGCCGGTAACGCGAAGGTGCAGCACCACCTCGACGAAATGTTCGGTAATGACGAATGGCGGACGCAGCCGTTCTTGAGGGAGAGCGGGTGGAAGCGGGAGCAGGGCTTCCTTGAGTACTTCATGTCCAAGGTCAACGCGCGCTACAAGCTGCCGTTTCGCATCCGGTTCGACGTCGAAGATGAAATGGCCCAGAGCCGCACGAAGTACTACCTCATCCACGCATCCAACCACTCGAAGGCGGCCTTGCTCATGAAGGAGGTGATGTGGCCGCTCGGGGACGAGGAAGGTCTGTTCGATTTCAGCGGCGAGAAGCACGGTATGCTCTTTTCAAGTTCCCCGCGCGAAGAAGAACTGCGACAGGCGCTCCTGAGGGAGTACGCCGGGAAGCAGGTCGAGTTTGATCAGATCCGCGAGGAGAGTTGGGACCTGCCCTTCATCGAGAAGCATTATCGCTCTGTCGTGAAGCAGCTGAAGGAGGAGGGCCTCGTCGAGATCACGCCGGTCAGTTCCAAGACGGATCGTGGTCTGCAGAAGAAGGACCGCGTGCGCTTTCTCCCCCCGAAGGAAGGAGGGGAGAGATGAGCGAAAAGTCCACGATAGAGTGGACGGACTCGACGTGGAACCCCGTGACGGGCTGCAACAAGGTCAGCCCGGGGTGCAAGCACTGCTACGCCGAGACCTTCGCGGAACGCTGGCGCGGCGTTCCCGGTCATCCCTACGAGCAGGGCTTCGACCTCCGCCTGTGGCCGGATCGCCTTGAGCTTCCCCTCACCTGGAAGAAGCCCAGGACCATCTTCGTGAACAGCATGAGCGATCTCTTCCACGAGAATGTCCCCCTCGACTTCGTCCAGAGAGTGTTCAGCACGATGGAGAGGGCCTCGTGGCACACGTTCCAGATCCTCACCAAGCGGTCGGAGAGGCTGGCCGAGCTCGCCCCGGACCTGAACTGGCCTCCGAACGTGTGGATGGGTGTGTCGATTGAGACCGCCAAGTACCTCTGGCGGGCCGATCACCTTCGGAAGGTGCCGGCCGCCGTGCGGTTCCTGTCGCTGGAGCCGTTGCTGGGCCCCTTGGGTACTCTCGACCTTTCCGGCATCCACTGGGTCATCGTCGGCGGGGAGAGCGGACCCGGCGCGCGACCTATCGAGGCGAAGTGGGTGAGGGAGATTCGGAAACAGTGCCGCGCGGCAGGCGTCCCCTTCTTCTTCAAGCAGTGGGGCGGCGTACAGAAGAAGCGGAATGGCCGCGTCCTCGATGGACGGACGTGGGATGGCATGCCGAAGGGTCATGTGCTCGAATTGCAACCGCGGTGATCCGACCCATCTCCTACTGGACCTGCGCCACAAGCTCCTGGAACCTGGCCTTCTGGTCCGACGCCTTCTCGAGTTGCGCGATGGGCCGGAGCGCCCGCTCGGTGATCGCGGGCCGGCGGACCATGTCGGGGAGCGACAGGACGTGCTCCTGGATCTCGGGCGCGAGGCGGAGGAGACCCATGACCTGGGTCACCCGGGCGCGGGTGATGCCCTCCCGGCGGGCGATGTCGGCCTGGTTGGAGGCCTCGCCTGATGCCAGGAGGGCCTGCCACTCGATGGCCTTGCGGAGGAGCTCGACCACCCGAGGCGTCCGTGGGGCCTTGGGCGGCTTCCGGTTGCGGACCCGGGGCGGGAGGGCGTTGATGACCCGGTCGGCGGGCACCCGGCGCGTCAGGGTGCAGATATTGCCGTTCTCGAAGGCCCCCTTGGGCCCGAGGGCGATCTCGACGGTCTGTTCGCGGTAGGCGGCCACGGGCGCGCCGTTCGGGCCGTCCACGGCGACGTGGACGATGCGGAACCAGATCTCGGGCTCGGCCCAGCCTGGGCGGCCGCGTCGAATACTGTTACATTCGGGGAGCCAGTGGTGATGAGGCTGGCGTTTCGCCAGCAGGCGGAAGGCCGGCCTCAGCATGCTCTCGTCTACCAGGGAGCTGGACTTCGTCCTGCCGTCCCTCTTCAGGCTGAGCTCTGACCGGATGACCGGGAAGCCAGCGGGGCCCAGCCGGGGCTCTCCGGATCCCCGACACCTGTACCATCGTCCGCCGCGTCCACCGCGGCCCCATGTCCATCAGGAGGACCCGCTGCCGGGGGCGAAGCCAGCGGCAGCCTGACGGTGAACTCGCTGCCCGCCCCCACCACCGACCGGACGGTGATCTCCCCCCGCATGGCCTTCACCAGCGAGGCGGCAATGGCCAGCCCCAGCCCCACACCCTCCGTCCCCCGACGCGCCGCCGCGCCCCGGTAAAACCGCTCGAAGACGTGGGGCAGGTCCTCGGGCAGAATGCCCGGGCCGGTATCGGCCACGCAGATCGCCCCATGGTCGCCGTCGCGCCAGGCGCGCAGGGTAATGCGCACCGCGTCACCCCCGTGCACTGCGGCGTTGGTGAGCAGGTTCGTCAGAACCCGCAGCAAGCGGTCGTGGTCCGCCAGCACGGACAGTCCCGGTTCCACGGCCACTTCGGTGCCGTGGGGGGCCGCCGCCACGCTGCGCAGCACCGCCTCGCGCGCCACCAGCTCCACGTCTACCGGCGCCGCCGCCAGCAGCAGCCCCTCGTCCAGGCGGGCGAGCAGGAGGAGGTCGCTGACGATGCGGGCCATCCGGTCCAGCTCCTGGGTGGCCACGGCCACGGAGCGCCGTTCGTCCGCCGTGCCCACCGCCTGCGCCAGCAGGTCCAGGTGGCCCCGCGCCACGGTGAGCGGGGTGCGGAGCTCGTGGGCGGCGTCGGCGACGAAGCGCTGCTGGGCACGGAACACCTCCTGCACCCTTGCCAGCATCCGGTCAAAGGCCGCGGCCAGCCGGCCTACCTCATCGGGGGGACCGGCGGCGCCGATGCGACGGGAGAGGTCCCGGCTGGAGTGGATGGCCTCGACCTGCTGCAGCATCTGCGTCAGCGGGCGCAGCGACTGCCGAACCGCCAGGGAGCCCACCATCAGCGCCAGGGCCAGGCCGAGGGCACTGGGCAGGATGATCCTCCAGGTGAGCGCCCGCAGCGAAGCCCGCAGCCGTGTCTTCGGGGTTGCGACCACCAGCGTCCCAACCGGAACCCCGTCGAGCAGCAGGGGCACCGCCGCCAGGCGGACGCGGACCCCGGGACCGTCGCGGATGAACCACCGGGGCGTCGTGGCCTGGAGGATCCCGGCGATCCCATCCACCCGCGCCAGGTCGAACGGGCCCCCGGCGCTGATGACCAGGCCTCCGCGCGTGCGGACGGCGAGGACCTCGTCGGGGGCCATGGCCCGGGTGGCCAGCCAGGCCCTGACCCGAGCTGGCAGCTCGTCGGCGGAGCGCATCCGCCGGGCCGGCCCGGCGGCGAACTCCTGCACCGTGGCCAGCAGGCGGGCATCCAGCTCGCGGGTCAGGTACGTGTGGGTGAGGTTGACCGTCAGGCCGACGACGAAGGTGAGGGTAGCCGCGACCAGCAGCCCCTGCGTCAGCGCCAGCCGGGCGCGCAGCGGCAGGGCTCGCCTACGGACAGTCACCGCGGCCCTCCTGGCTCCGTCGCTCCCGGCCTGAGGCAGGGGGAGCCCCGGGCACGGGCGGGCCGTACTCTGCCAGGGTCCGGCAGAGGACGGTCGGGCGGTCCGCCGTCGAGCGGATGCCCGCGTCGGGTCCTGCCGCGGTCCCGGGGCCGAGGGTCACGGCGGGGAGCGGCAGCTCGCCGCCGCCGCGGAAGCGCGTCCCCGCCAGCAGGATGCCTCCTGCGAAGAGGAGGGCCGCCGCCAACGCCGCCAGCGTCGCCTTGACGTCGGCGGTCACGAAGGCGGCTCCGCGGGGCCGGACGGGGGGACGACGAAGCGATAGCCGGCACCCCGCACGGTCTCGATGAAGGCTGCACCGATCTTCCGACGCAGGGCGGCCACGTGGACGTCGACGACGTTGGAGCCGGGGTCGAACTCCAGGTTCCAGACCAGTTGCAGGAGCTGCACTCGGGAGAGGACCCGTCCGGGATGCCGCAGGAACGCCGCCAGTAGCGTCAGCTCACGGGGCGACAGCGGCACCTCCCGGCCGTGAAGGAAGGCGCGGTGGGCGGCCAGGTCCACCACCAGCGGCCCGGCCCGCAGCACCGCCACATCGTCGCGGGCGCGCAGGCGGGCCCGGATCCGCGCGGCCAGCTCCTCGATGGCCACAGGCTTGGTGATGTAGTCGTCGGCGCCCGCCTCGAGCCCGCCCACCTTGGAGGTGAGGTCCCCCAGGGCCGTGAGCACGATGACGGGGAGCCGCGGCCTGATGGCCCGGATCTCCTCCAGGAGCTCCATTCCCCGCCGGTCGGGTAACCGCAGGTCGAGCAGGACGACGTCCACGTCCAGCGTCCGCGCCAGGTCGAGGCCGGAGGCGCCGTCCGCGGCGGAGAGGACGGAAAACCCCCGGGCGCCCAGGCCGCGCTCCACCACCTCCCGGATCCTCGGGTCGTCCTCGATCAGCAGCACCTGGGGCGTCACCGCCGCTCGCCTCTGACAACACTACGGCAGGTCACGGTGCGGGGCGCAACCGGACGGCCCCGGCAGGAGCCGATCCGCCCAGGCCGGCCAGGTGGCCTCCTCACCTGGCGGGAGCGCCTGCCCGAGCAGGGCCAGCGTGGCGAGCGCCGTGGCGGGCCGGCGGCGCGGGTCGGGATCCAGGAGGCCCAGCACGGCGGCCTCCACCTCGCGCGGGAGGTCGGGACGCAGCGCGCGCGGGGGGAGAGGCGCGGCGTTCAGCTGAGGGAAGGTGTACTCCCTGCCCTCCCGCGCGGGGTGGAAGGGCAGGAAACCGGTCGCCGCCTGGTAGAGCGTGACTCCCAGAGCGAAGAGGTCCATCGCAGGAGAAGCGGCTTCGCCGCGGATCTGCTCCGGCGCCATGAAGGGCGGGGTACCGCGGGGCCTGGGTCTCTCAGCAGCCTCCCCCACCCGCCGCGCCAGCTCGAAGTCCAGCAGGACCACCCGACCGTCCCGTAGCGCTACGTTCCCCGGTTTGAGGTCGAGGTGGACCAGCCCCTGCTGGTGGAGGTAGTGCAGCGCGCCGGCGATCTGCATCCCCAGGCGCAGGAGATCCCCCACCGGCATGGGCCCTTCCGTCCGCAGCACCTGGTCCAGCGTCGGCCCCTCCACGTACTCGAAGAGCAGGTACGGCCGAGGGGCGTCGGCATGGGCCTCCAGCAGGCGCTGCACCGCCGGGTGGGCGAGGGAGGCCAGGATCGCCGCCTCGCGGGCCAGGGCCCTGCGGGTGCGCTCGTCGGCGGCCCGATCCGGCCGGGGCAGCTTGAGCACGACCGCAGCCCACCGCGTGACGGCCCAGACGAGCCAGGCCTCGCACCGCCGCCCCGCTCCCAGGCGAGCACAGGCGTAGAGGCCCGGCAGGATGGGCTGGCCGGGGCGGTAGGTCTCGCCCCCGAGGGCGGCCTGCGGTCGCGGGGTGTCCAGACAGCGGTGCAACGGCGTCAGCATGCCTTCATCGCCACGCGAGCGGTCGACTCGGCCCGTGGGGGGGCGGGGCAGCCGCCGGGGGGAGGAGCAGCGACGCCCTCCCCCCGTGCGCACTACACGGTCGTGGTCGTCGTGACCGTGGCAGGGGTCGGAGGCGTGGGCGGGGTCGGGGCCGTGCTCCCGCCACCGCTCCCGCTGTTGCCCCCATGGAAGACCCGTGGCACCCCTTTGATCGCCACCGCGCATCACCTCCTTCCGTCACCCGGCGGGTCCACGTGCCTCAGGTGGGGATCACCGCCGCGTCGGCGACGCTGCTCACGACTTCCCGCACGGACCCGGGCCGGCATCCGTCGGGCGACACCGGCCACATCCGGCCTCCCTCCGCCACCACACGGCCCCCGCGCAGCACGACGACACGCGTGGCCAGCGCCGTACACCGCAGGTCGTGCGAGACGACGACGACTGTACGGCCGTGCGCCGTGCGCCGCAGCGCGCCCAGCACCGCCGCCGCCGAGGCGGCGTCGAGCCCGCTCGTCGGCTCGTCCAGCAGGAGGATCGGCGCCTGCCGCAGCAGGGCCCGGGCCAGGGCGAGACGCCGGCGCTGCCCCCCGGAGAGGCGCACGCCGCCTTCGCCCACGCGGGTGTCGTACCCGGCGGGCAGCGTTCGCACCCACTCCTCCACCAGAGCGACCCGTCCGGCCGCGCGGACCTCCGCCTCGGTGGCGTCGCTGCGACCGAGGCGGATGTTCTCGGCGACCGTCCCGTCCAGGATCCAGGGGTCCTGCGGGACCAGCGCAAAGTGCCGCCGCAGCCAGGCGGGGTCCAGGTCGCGCAGGTCCCGCCCGCCGAAGGTGATGCTGCCGCTGTCCGGATCGTAGAGGCGCAGCAGCAGCCACAGCAGGGTCGACTTGCCCGCGCCGTTAGGGCCGACGATGGTCACCATCTCGCCGGGGTCCACCTGGAGCGAGAGACCACGCAGCACCGGGGCGGAGGGGTCGTAGCCGAAGGTGACATCGTGCAGCGCGATCACGGCGGGGCCGGCGGGGACGCGGGCGGCGGAGCGGCCCCCTCCGCCATACCACCGCCCGACACGAGGGTGCGGCCGCTCCACGCCGCCGGACTGCCGGGGGGCCGCGGGGTGGCCATCGTTCTCCGCCCGCAGGACCTCCCGCAGCCGCTCCCAGCTGGCGGCCGCCTTCGCGGCATCGCCGCTGAGCCGGGCCAACGACCGGATCGGCCGGTAGAGGGTGCCCAGGTAGGTGAGCATGACCAGCAGGTCCCCCACCGTCAGGCGTCCGGTCAGGACCGCCCGGACTCCGCTGAAGAGGATGAACGCGCCGCCTGCGGCCAGGACCAGGTCGGCCGCAACGCTGAACAGCGCCTGGAGGCGCAGGGTCTCCAGGACGCTCCGCACCACGGCCGTGCAGGCGCCCGCGAACTGTTGCGTCTCCTCCTCCTCCCGGCCGAAGGCGCGCAGGACCCGGACGTGGCGCAGGCGCTCCACCGACCAGGCGGTCAGTGCGGCCTGGCGGTCCCGGGCCTCCCGCTGCCGCGCCTTGATGCACGGGGTGATGCCGAAGACGAGGAGGGCCAGCCCCGGCGTGATGAGCAACGCGGCCAGGGCCATGCGGATGTCCATCCACGCCATGATGGCGAAGATCCCCGCCAGCGTCACGACGTCCGGCAGGGTACTCTGGAGCACTGTCACCAGGAGCTCCTGAACGCGGGCGACGTCGCTGGACAGGCGGGTGGCGAGTTCGCCCGAGGGGTGACGGTCGAGGAAGCGCAGGGACCGGTGCAGCAGGTGGGCGAACAGCGTCACCCGCAGGTCGGCGGCCAGCTGCTCCGCCGTGGAACCGACGAGCCAGGCACGCAGGAAGCGCAGGACGCCTCCGGCGGCGACGAGGGCCAGCCCCGCCAGTGCCGCCGCCGCCGCCAGGGTCAGGGGCGGAAGTGGGTCCAGGGGGGCCAGGGGGCCCGTCAGGGGCGCATCGCCGATGGCGTGGTCGACGGCGATCTTCAGGGGCCAGGGGGCCGCCAGTTCCAGCGCGGCCAGGAGGAGGGTCAGACACCCGGCCAGGAGGAGGGCCGGCAGGCAGACCCGCACAGAGCGCCGGAGCAGGGCGTCGGGAGCCATGGTCTTCGATCTCTTTGTGCCCCCGGAGGATGAGGGGGTCCTGAAGGTGGGATGAAGATTTCTTCACGTGACGCCGGCGCCCCCGGCGGGCTCCCGACGGGGCGCCGCTGTCCCGCTGCACGACGGCGCGGCGCGTGCGCCCTGCGCGCCGATGGAGCGGCTGCGGCGCGTCGGCGACGGTCCGGCAGGTCAGGCGCTCCCCGACGGCGCCAGCGCGACGCGACGCGCCCGGAGGTGCTCGAGGGCGCGCCCCGCCCCCAGGGCGACATCCGAGAGCGGGTCGTCGCTGCGCCGCACGGGGATGCCGGTCTCGTCGGCCAGCAGGCGGCGCAGGCCCGGCAGCAGGCTCCCCCCGCCCGTGAGCACGATGCCCCGCTGCACGAGGTCGGCGCTGAGCTCCGGGGGCGTCTGCTCCAGGGTCTGCTTCACCGTGTCCACGATCGCCTGCAGCGGCTCGGCCAGCGCCTGGCGCAGCTCGGCCGCGGTCAGCCGGATGATGCGCGGCAGCCCGGAGACGACGTGCTGCCCCCGCACCTCCGCGGTGCGGTCGCCGTCGCTCAGCGGGTGCGCCGACCCCAGGGCGATCTTCACCGCCTCGGCCGTGCGCTCGCCGATGACCATGTTGTAGGCGCGGCGGACGTACTGGATGATGGCCTGGTCCATCTCGTCGCCGGCCACGCGGGCGGAGCGACTGACCACGATCCCTCCCAGCGAGATGACGGCCACCTGGGTGCGCCCGCCGCCGATGTCCGCGATGGTGCTGGCGCCCGGCTCCTCCACCGGCAGGCCGGCCCCCACCGCCGCCGCGATGGGCTCCTCCACCAGGTAGGCCTCGCGGGCGCCGGCCTTCAGCGTGGCCTCCACCAGGGCGCGCCGCTCCACGTCGGTGGCGCCGCTGGGCACCCCGATGACCACCCGCGGGCCCAGCCAGGGGCGCACCGGGGCCGCCTGGCGCATGAAGTGGGCCAGCAGGGCGGTCGTCGTCTCGAAGTGGGCGATGACGCCCTCACGCAGCGGGCGCACGGCGATGATGTCCGCGGGGGTGCGCCCGATCATGCGCTTCGCCTCTGCCCCCACGGCCAGGATCCGCCCGTCGGCGGTGCGGGCGATCACCGACGGCTCCCGGACGACGATGCCCTCCCCGCTGACGTAGACGAGCGTGTTGGCGGTGCCCAGGTCGACGCCCATGTCCCGCACGAAGCGGGCCCCGAGCATGCGGAGGCTCTGCGCCCGTCGGGCGATGCCGTCCCAGGCGAGCTTGCGCGCTGCGGCGGGGATGGCTGGGGTCATGGTCCCGGGTGGTCAGGTCGGGTGGGAGAGGTCTTCGCCCTCGGGCAGACCGGGCCCTCTTGGTACGGGTCCGGCCCCGTGAACGGGGCGCGGGCGTTGCGAAGGCTCGGCGCGGCTCGACGGCGCGGCTTAACGAACCATAGACGCCCCGGCGGGCGCACGCGGGCGGGGGAAAAATGGCCGCGACCCTACCCGGAAGGAGGGTGTCATGAGACGGATCCTCTGGACCGCACTGGTCCTCCTCGTCGTCGTCCTGGCTGGTGCTCCGCTGGTCCTGGCCCAGGAGCCGCCGCCACCCGCACCGCCAGGCCCGCAACCACCGCCACCGGAGCCCGCTCCGCCGGGAGCCCCCGGGGCTCCGGGGGCTCCCGGTGCGCCCGGGCCGCCGGGACCTCCCGGACCGCCCGGACCGCTCGGCCCTCCAGGCCCCACCATCTTCGGGATGGACCAGACCACGGGGCCATCATCGTCGGCCTGGTGCTGGTGCTCGTCATCATCGTGGCGATCGTCGCCGTCTCGCGGAGCCCGCGCACCGTGGTGCGCGACTGAGGGGAGGGTGGAGAGATGAGCTTCCTGGCGTGGATCATCGTGGGACTGGTGGCCGGCTGGCTGGCCAAGGCGCTCTTTCCCGGTCCTGATCCCGGCGGCTTCCTGGCCACGCTGCTCATCGGGGTAGTCGGGGCCATCGTCGGGGGATGGATCTTCACCGCCTTCGGACAGCCGGGAGCGACCGGCGTGAACATCTGGTCGATCATCGTCGCCACCGTCGGGGCGATCGTCTTCCTCGCCATCTGGCGGGCGCTGGTCGTGCGACGGCCGGTCTAGGTCGAACCTCATTTCCGCAAGAGCAGGCCGGAGGCCGGGACTCTGTCCCGGCCTCCTCACATCCCGGCAGGGACACGGCAGGCGGCGCGGTCGCGAGAGGAGACCTCGCGGCCGATGATAAAAGAGAAGGCATGATCCCGCTGCGCGACCACAACCCGGGCGTGGGGACGCCGCTCGTCGTCTACCTGCTGATCGTCGTCAACGTCCTCGTCTTCCTCTTCATGTGGCAGATGCCGCCCCAGCGCCTGGAGGCCTTCGTCCTGGCCTTCGGGATGCGCCCCTACGAGATCACCCGGGCCGTCGACCTCCCCCCGCCCAGCCCGCAGCCCGTCTACGCCACGGTGTTCACCTCGATGTTCATGCACGGGGGCTGGCTGCACCTGGGCGGCAACATGCTCTACCTGTGGATCTTCGGGAACAACGTCGAGGACGTCTTCGGCCACCTGGGGTTCCTGGTCTTCTACCTGGTCTCGGGCGTGGCCGCCGCCGTCGGCCAGATCCTGGTCGACCCGGCCTCCCAGGTCCCCCTCATCGGCGCCAGCGGCGCCATCGCCGGGGTGATGGGCGCGTACCTGGTCTTCTTCCCGCACGCGCGCATTGACACCCTGGTCGTCGCCTTCTACGTCATCCGGCTGGTGCCGCTCTCCGCGGTCTGGGTCCTGGGGTTCTGGATCCTCATCCAGTTCCTCCAGGGCACCGCCGAGCTCGCGCCCGGGGCCGTCCAGGGCGGCGTGGCCTGGTGGGCGCACATCGGCGGCTTCGTGGCCGGGGTGGCCATCGGCTTCCTGTTCCGGGGCCGCGCCCGCGAGGTGGCCCGACGGTTCCCGGCCTACTGGTAGGAGCGCGCCGGGCGGTCCCTCTGGGCAGGAGCGCTCCCGGGATCGGAAAATACTCCTGGTGCTCCGGCGGCCCGGGAGCGAGCCGGCCGGGGTCCGGCGGTTCCGGCAGGGACCGCCCAACCTTGGGGGGGTGGAAGATGCGTCAGGTCGTCGCCCTGGTGCTAGCGGTTCTCCTGGCCGTGGGCGTGGCCGCCTACGTCGCGCAGGCCCAGGCGCCGCGGTCGCGCCTGGACGTGGTGCGCGCCCGGGGCAAGCTCATCTGCGGGGTGTCGGGCACGACCCCCGGGTTCTCCTTCATCGACCCCCGCACGAACACGATGCGGGGGTTCGACGCCGACTTCTGCCGGGCGGTGGCTGCCTTCGCCGGGGTGAACGAGGTGGAGTTCGTGAACCTCACGGCCGCCTCGCGCATCCCCGCGGTGGTCTCCGGCTCGGTGGACGTCGTCTTCCGCACGACGACGCAGACCTTCGGACGGGACGAGCAGGTGGACTTCGGCCCCGTGACCTTCTACGACGGGCAGCGCCTGCTGGTGCGCAGCACCTCCCGGATCCGCAGCCTCAACGACCTCAACGGCGCCCGCATCTGCGTCCACACCGGGACCACCAGCGAGCGCAACATCACCGACCAGCTGCGGCTGCGCGGCTTCCGCTTCGAGCTGATCACCTTCGCCCAGGCCGCCGAGGCCTTCAACGGGCTGGTGGCGGGCCGCTGCGACGCCTTCACCACCGACGCCAGCCAGCTGGCCGCCTTCCGGGCGACGGCGCCGAACCCGCGGGACTTCATGGTCGTGGGGGAGGTCTTCAGCGACGAGCCGCTGGCTCCCATGTACGCGCAGAACGACTCCGCCTGGGCCGACACGGTGGACTGGACCGTCTACGGCCTCATCCTGGCCGAGGAGCTGCGCATCACGCAGATCACGGCGAGCTCGGAGACGCGCCTGCGGGAGATCGCCGAGCGCAACCCGGTGGCCAAGCCGCTCATCGAGGCGCGCGGCGGCGCCCTGATGCGGGCGGTGCGGCTGGTGGGGAACTACGGCGAGATCTACAACCGCTACTTCGGTCCGGCGGCACAGATCCAGATCCCGCGGCGGGGAACGCGGAACATGCTGGCGCGGGACGGCGGCGCCCTGACGAGCCGCCCCTTCCGCAGCTAGGCGGACCCTGCGCATGACGCCCTGGGGCGGTCCGGAGCGTCGTCAGGCGAGGCCCTCCCGGACCGCCCGGCCGCTGGCGGCCCGGGCCGCGGCGCTCCTGACGAACGCGCGCGCCCGGGCCGTGCTGCTGCAGGTCCTCTTCCTCCTCGCCGTCGCCGGGCTGGGCTGGGCCGGGTGGACGGCCGTGGCCCGCGGCGTGGCCCGCCGCGGCATCCACCTGGACTGGGGCTTCTGGGACCGGCCCGCCGGCTTCCACCTGAGCGCGCTGGGCCCCACCATCGACCTGGAGACGTGGAGCCTCACCCGGTTCGGCCCCGACGCTTCCTACGCGGAGGCGATGATCGCCGGGGCCTTCAACACCGTGAAGGTGGCCCTGCTGGGCATCGCCCTGGCCACGGCCCTGGGGCTGGTGGTGGGGGTGGCCCGCCTCTCCCGCAACTGGCTGGTGAACCGGCTGGCGCTGGCCTACGTGGAGTTCCTGCGCAACACCCCGCTGCTCGTCCAGCTCTTCTTCTGGTACTTCGCCGTCTTCCTGCAGCTGCCGCCCGGCACCCTGCAGCACCCGCCGCTCCGGCTGCTGGGCGGCGCCGTGGTGCTGACGAACAGCGGGCTGGCCGTGGGGGGCACCGTGGCGGAGCGCTTCGGGCGCTTCGTCGTCGACGGCGGCTTCCAGATGAGCAGCGAGTT
Organism: Armatimonadota bacterium; assembly: GCA_031081585.1. Classification (NCBI taxonomy): domain Bacteria; kingdom Bacillati; phylum Armatimonadota; species Armatimonadota bacterium. The sequence goes on along the minus strand of JAVHLY010000007.1, from coordinate 74,814 downwards.
CGCGGCGCTGGTCGTCGGGCTGGCCGTCTACACCTCCGCCTTCATCGCCGAGATCGTCCGCGGCGGGATCCTGGCCATCCCGCGCGGCCAGATGGAGGCGGCGCGCAGCCTGGGGCTGGCCTACACGCAGGCGCTGCGCTTCGTCGTCCTGCCGCAGGCCCTGCGCATCGTCATCCCGCCGCTGGGCAACCAGTTCCTGAACCTGACGAAGAACAGCAGCCTGGCCATCGGCGTGGGGTTCGCCGAGCTGCTCACCGTGGCCAGCACCATCAGCAGCCAGTCCTTCCGCTCGCTGGAGACCTTCACCGTGGTGACGCTGGCCTACCTGGCCATGTCGCTGGCCATCTCCGCCGTCCTCAACCTGATCCGCCGGGTGCTGGCCCTGCCGGCCTGACCATGGTCACGCGCGCCGAGGTCTTCCCGCCGCAGGAGCTCCCCCCGCCCGAGGAGCGGCTGGGGCCGCTGGGCTGGATCCGGCGCCACCTCTTCGACGGCTGGTTCAACGCCCTGCTCACCGTCCTCACCGCCGCCGCCGTCCTCTTCCTGGGCCGGGCCATCTGGCGCTGGGCGGTCCACGCCCGGTGGGGCGTCGTCACCGACAACCTGCGCATCTGGACGGTGGGGCTGGTGCCGCACGAGCACCTCTGGCGGGCCTGGTGGGCGGGCGGGCTGGTGGCGGCGGCGGCGCTGCTCACCGCGGCCGGCGTACGGGCGCGGGTGGCGCCGCGGGGGCTGGCGGGGCTGTGGGGGGCGACGGTGGGGGCGGTGCTGTGGCTGGCCGCGCCGATCCGCATCGAACAGGTGGGCGGCCTCTACCTGACCCTGCTGCTGGCGGTCGTGGCCATCGGCGCCTCCTTCCCGCTGGGCGTGCTCCTGGGGATGGGCCGGGTCTCCGCCCTGCCGGCGGTGCGGGTCGTCTGCACCGTGTACATCGAGGTGATCCGGGGCGTCCCGCTGATCACCGTCCTGCTGTGGTTCTTCGTCTTCGCCACCCTGGTCTCGGGGGACGTGCTGACGAAGGTGCACCGGGCCATGATCGCCATGACGGTCTTCTCGGCGGCCTACGTCGGGGAGATCATGCGGGGCGGCATCCTCTCCGTGCCGCGGGGGCAGCGGGAGGCGGCGCGGGCGCTGGGCCTCTCCGGCTGGCAGGCGATGGCCTACGTGGTGCTGCCCCAGGCCTTCAAGAACATGATCCCGGCGCTGGTGGGGCACTTCATCAGCCTCTTCAAGGACACCTCGCTCACGGTGATCATCGGCCTGACCGAGCTGGTGGGGATCGGCCGGGCGCTGCTCGGGGTGACCGCCTACCTGCACGACGTGCGCGAGGTGTACGTCTTCCTGCTGGTGGTCTACTTCGTCTTCTCCTACCTGATGTCGGCCGGGAGCCGTGCCCTGGAGCGGCGCCTCGGGCTGGGGGAGCGATAGCAGACGATGCGGGACCTTCCCGGGAGGCGCATGGCGTAGAATGGAGTCGACGACCATGGTCGGCGAGACGGTCCAGACCCTGGAGCGCCCGACACCGCCGGCCCCGCAGGAGGAGCGGGAGCGGCAGCCCATCATCATCCTCGAGGACGTGCACAAGTGGTTCGGGCGGCTGCACGTCCTGCGGGGCATCTCCCTGCAGGTGTGGCCCGGCGAGGTGGTGGTCATCGCCGGCCCCTCCGGCTCGGGCAAGTCCACCCTGATCCGCTGCATCAACCGCCTGGAGGCGCACCACCGCGGCCGCATCATCGTCGACGGCATCGAGCTGACCGACGACCTGCGCAACATCGACGCGGTGCGCTCCGAGGTGGGGATGGTCTTCCAGTCCTTCAACCTCTTCCCCCACCTCACCGCCCTGCAGAACATCACCCTCGCCCCCATCCGGGTGCGCAGGTGGCCCCGCGCCCGGGCGGAGCGCGTGGCCATGGAGCTGCTGGAGCGGGTGGGCATCCCCGAGAAGGCGCACAGCTACCCGGCCCAGCTCTCCGGCGGGCAGCAGCAGCGGGTGGCCATCGCCCGGGCGCTGGCCATGCAGCCGAAGATCATGCTCTTCGACGAGCCCACCTCCGCGCTCGACCCGGAGATGATCCAGGAGGTCCTCGACGTCATGAAGGGGCTGGCCCGGGAGACCGGGATGACCATGCTGGTCGTCACCCACGAGATGGGCTTCGCCCGCGAGGTGGCCAATCGGATCGTCTTCATGGACGAAGGGGTGATCGTGGAGGAGGGGACGCCCGAGCACTTCTTCACCAACCCCCAGCACGAGCGCACGAAACTCTTCCTCTCCAAGATCCTCCACCAGTGACCGCCCCGTGACGGCCGCCACAGCGCCCGGGCCGGCCGACGCCCCCGCCCGCTCCACCGTCATCGACGCCCACCTCCACCTGGTCACCGAGGAGATGGTGCGCCGCACGGTGAGGCGGTACGGGACCCTGCGGGAGGCTGCGGTCCAGCGGGCGCGCGTGCGCGGGCGGACCCTGGAGGAGCGCCTGGAGGCGCTGCGCGGCATCACGGTGGAGGAGCACGCCCGCCGCTGGCTGCGCGCCTTCGACGAGGCCGGGGTGGCGGCCGGGCTGTTCATCGCCGTGGGCGAGGCCAACGAGGAGCTGGCCGCCTTCACGGCGGTGCAGCCCGACCGGCTGCACGTCATCGGCTCGCTGGTGGACCCCCTCCACCCCGACGCCCCGCGCCTGGTGCGCACCTTCCGCGCCCGGGGACTGCGCGCCCTGAAGCTCTACCCACCCATCCAGCGCTTCCTGCCGAACGACCGCATCCTCTACCCGCTCTACGAGGCGTGCGCCGAGCAGGGGCTGCCCGTTCTCTTCCACTTCGGCATCACGGTGGGGGCCTTCTACGACCTGAGCTACGCCAGCCCCTTGCCGCTGTCGGCGCCGGTCAAGGAGTTCCCCGAGGTCACCTTCATCATCGCCCATTTCGGCGCCGGCTTCCTGCGCGAGACGCTCTTCCTCGCCTACCACACCGACAACGTCTGCGTGGACACCTCCGGGACCAACAACTGGCGCCTCTTCACCCCCGGCGCCCCCTCGCTGGAGGAGGTCTTCCGCGACGCCCTGCGGGCCTACGGGCCCGAGCGCATCCTCTTCGGCACCGACTCCACCAACCCGCTGGAGTACCGGCGTCACATCCTGGCGGAGCAGACGGCCATCCTGGAGCGGCTGGAGCTCACCCCCGAGCAGCGCGCCCTGATCCTGGCCGGCAACGCCCGCCGGGTCTACCGGCTGGCCTGACCGCGCGTGCGTTCCCTGGCCGAGGCCGTCATGACCGTCGTCGAGGGCTACGGGGCGTGGGGTGTGCTCGCGGCGTTCGCCCTGGAGAGTGCTTTCGTCCCCTTCCCCACCGAGGCGGCTTTCCTGGTGGCCATCCGCCTCCCCCATCCCGTCGCGTTCCTGGCCGTGCTGGGAGGGCAACTGCTCGGCTCGGTGGCGGCCTACCTCGTCGGCCGGCAGGGTGGCTGGCTGCTCAGGCGCGCCTTCTCCGGACGGCCGGGGGCGGCGGCCGTCCAGCGGCCGCTCCGCGACCTCTTCGTCCGCCACGGCGCCGTGGCCATCCTGGTCGTCCGCTTCCTGGGTCAGCTGCGCCCCTGGGGGTCCTGCCTGGCCGGGGTAGGCCTGATGCCCTTCCCGACCTTCCTCCTGTGGACGCTCATCGGCTCGCTCCTCTACACCGTGGCCGGATTGGCCCTCTTCGCCTACCTGGCGTCGCGCTGGGCCCAGTGGGGGTGGCTTCCCCGCGCCACCCTTGTCCTCCTCGCCGTCGCCGGAGTGGTCGGTTGGGTCGTCCACCTGGTCAGGCAGCACCGTGCCGCCCTGGCTGCCCACGGTCCGTGACCACAAGAAAGCCGCCTGAAGGCCTGAAATACCGCCCTCAAAGGCAATAGAACCCCTGGATGGTATGATGGGAGTGCCCATGGCCGACCCCGGAGGGGAGCCCGTCCCGCACGATCCGAGGGGAGGCGGATCGTGAGCCTCACTGTCGGGTTCGTTGTCCTCTTCCTCATCGCGGTCAACGCCCTCTACGTCCTGGCCGAGTTCGGCGCGGTGGGCGTGCGCCGCAGCCGCGTTCGCCAGCTGGCCGAAGAGGGGCACACGCTGGCCCGCCGCCTCCTGCCGCACCTGGAGGACCCGCGCCGGCTGGACCGCTACATCGCTGCCTGCCAGGTCGGCATCACCCTCAGCAGCCTGGCCCTGGGCGCCTACGGCCAGGCCACGCTGACGCCGGCGCTGGCATCGCTGCTGGCGACCTATGGCGGGTGGGGCGAGGCGCTGGCCCTCTCCGTGGCCTCGGTGGCCGTCCTGGGAGGCCTCACCGCCCTCCAGATCGTGCTGGGCGAACTGATGCCCAAGACCGTGGCGTTGCAGAATCCCACGGCCGTGGCCCTGGCCACGGCCCTCCCCATGCAGTGGTCCCTGGGTCTCTTCTCCTGGTTCATTGCCCTGCTCAACGGCAGCGGGCTCTGGCTCCTCCGCCTGCTGCGCATCCCCCAGGCGCGGCACCGGCACGTCCACTCCCCCGAGGAGATCGCCCTGCTGCTGGCGGAGAGCCGCGACGGCGGTCTGCTCGAGCCCGACGAGCACCGCCGCCTGCAACGCGCCCTGCAGCTCACCACGCGGAAGGTGCGCCAGCTCATGGTCCCGCGGACGCAGATGGTCGCCGTGGACATAGACGACCCCGTGGAGGAGGTGCTGCGCACCGTCGCCGCCTCGCCCTTCACCCGCCTGCCGGTCTACCGGGGCACCATCGACGACATCGTGGGCATCGTCCACGCCCGCGACCTCACGGTGGGGTGGGTGCGGGCGATGCGCGCCGCCGGCGGGAAGCGCGTCGTCCCGCCGGACCTGGTGCGGCAGGCGATGCGCCCGGTGCCGCGCGTCCCGGAGATGGTGCGGGCCGACCGGCTGCTGGGGCTGCTGCGGGAGTCCCGCTCGCAGATGGCCATCGTCATCGACGAGCTGGGGGGCGTGGCCGGGCTCGTGACGCTGGAGGACGTCCTGCGGGAGCTGCTGGGGCCGGTCCCCGACGAGTTCAAGGCCGAGGCGGCGGCGCCCCAGCGCCTCCCCGACGGGCGGCTGCTGCTGCCCGGCCGCATGCGCCTGCACGAGGCGGAGCCGTGGATCGGCCCGCTCGGCGACGGCGAGGCCGACACGGTGGGGGGACGGGTGGTGGAGGCGCTCGGCCACCTCCCCGAGGTGGGGGAGCGGGTCACCATCGACGGCGTGGAGGTCGAGGTGATGGCCGTCGAGCACCACGCCGTCGCGGCGGTGGCCGTGCGCCCGGTGCAGGTCGCGGGAGGACGCCGGTGATCCCGCTGCTGGTCATCCTCACCCTCGTCCTGCTGAACGGCCTCTTCGTCGCGGCGGAGTTCGCCATCGTGGGCGTGCCGCGCCCGGCCATCAGCCGCCGGGCGACGGCGGGGGAGCGGATCGCCCGCCTGGTGCAGCGCATCCTGAGCGACCCGCGCTGGCAGGACCAGTACATCGCCACGGCACAGCTCGGCATCACCGCCGCCAGCCTGGGGCTCGGCATGTACGGTGAGCACGTGGTGGCCGGGTGGATCGCCACGCACCTGGAGGGGTGGGGCGCGGCGCGCTGGATCGCCGCCCACGCCGCCGGCAGCGTGCTGGCGGTCACCGTCCTCACCTACCTGCACATCGTCGTGGGGGAGATGGTGCCCAAGTCGCTGGCGCTCCAGTACGCCGAGCCCACCGTGCTCACCGTCACCCCGCCGGTCCTGTGGATCCGCACCCTGCTCTACCCCTTCGTGGTCGGCTTCAACGCCCTCGGCAACGGGCTGCTCCGGCTGGTCGGGTTCACCCGGCGCCCCAGCGCCGCCGAGTACTACTACACCCCCGAGGAGCTGCAGCTCATCGTCGAGGAGAGCCAGGCCACCGGCCTGCTGCGCCCCGAGGCCGGGCGGGTGCTGCGGGAGCTCTTCGAGTTCGGGGAGCTGACCGCTGGGGAGGCGATGGTCCCCCGGGTGGAGGTGACCGGGATCCCCGAGGACGCCACGCCGGAGGAAATCGAGGAAATCCTGGTGACCGACCCGCACACCCGGTACCCGGTCTACCGTGAGGACCTCGACCACATCGTCGGCGCCGTGCACGTCAAGGACCTCCTCGCCCGCCTGGTGGAGGGACGGCCGCTGGCGGTCGACCGGCCCCGCCCGGTGGCCTACCTGCCGAAGACCACGCCGCTCGACCGGGTCCTCGAGGTGATGCACCAGTCCCGCAGCCAGCTCGTGGTGGTGCTGGACGAGCAGGGTGGGACGCGCGGCATCGTCACCATCGAGGACCTCTTCGAGGAGATCGTCGGCGAGATCGAGCCGGATGCCGGGGAGCGCCCGGAGATCTGGCGCGACGCCGCCGGCCGTCTCCACGTGGCCGGCACCGTGCGGCTGGACGAAGTGGGGGAGCACCTGGGCGTCGAACTGGAGCACGAGGAGGTCGACACGACGAGCGGTCTCATCCTGGCCCTGCTGGAGCGGCCGGCCCGGGTGGGGGACGTGGTGGTGTACGAGGGGGTGCGCTTCGAGGTGGCCGCCGTCGCCGGCCACGGCGTGCGAGAGGCCATCGTGACCCATGGCCAGAGCCGGTAAGGTGCGCCTCCTCCACCTGGCCGACGTCCACCTGGGGGCGCCTCTGCCCTGGCTGGGGGAGCGCGGGGCGGCCCAGCGCCGCCAGGTGCGCGAGACGTTTGCCAGGGCGCTGCAGAAGGGGTTGGCGGAGCACGTGCGCGCCGTCGTGGTGGCCGGGGATCTCTTCGCCACGCCGCGGCCGCCCCGCGAGCTGGCCGAGTTCGTCGCCGGTCAGCTCGGCCGCGTGACGGCCGCGGGGATCCCCGTCGTCATCGCCGCCGGCGAGGCCGACGCGCTGGAGGCGGACGGCACCTACGCCGGCGGGGCGCTCGCGGGGGTTCCGGGCGTCACCGTCCTGCCGCCCACGCCTGCCGTCGTCGAGGTGCCCGACGCTCCACTCGCGATCAGCGGCCGCTCGCGACGCCGCGGGGAGAGCGGGCCGTGGCGCGTGCCTGCGCCAGCGACGGGCGTCGCAACCGTGGGCGTGGGGCATGTCGGGGTGAAGGAGGCCGCCGAGGCGCTGGCCCAGGCGCGGGACGCCGGGCTGGCCTACCTGGCCCTGGGGGGCCTCCACCGGGTCCACACGATCCCCGCGAGCGTGCCCGCCTGGTACGCTGGGACGCCCGAACTGGTGGACCGGGACGGGCAGGGCGAAGGCGGCCTCCTGGTCACGCTGGGCGACGGGCCGCCGCAGGTCTCCGCGCTGCGGCTCGGCCGGCGCCGCGCGGAGGTCGTCACGGTGGCGGCAGCGTCGCTCGCCACCATCGACGCGCTGGCGGCCGCCCTCGAGACCCACGCGGACGGCGACCTAGTCCTGCACGTGCGGCTGACCGGTGAGGTGCCGCCGGGGCACTTCCTCGACGTGGCCGCGGTGCGCGAGCGCCTGGGGCCCCGCTTCTTTGCGCTGGAGATCAGCGACGAGGCGACGGTGGGCCTGCAGGCCCCCGAGGCGGGCGACGTGACCGTCCGCGGGAAGTTCCTGGCGCTGGCGCAGCGCCGCCTCGGCGAGGCCCGCACCCCGGAGGAGGCCAGGCGGGTGGCGCAGGCCGCCCGGCTGGGGCTGTGGCTGCTGGAGACGGGAGGGAAGGGACCGTGATCCTGCGGCGCGTGCGGCTGCGCCGCTTCAAGAAGTTCGCCGACTGGACCGGGACCTTCGCCCCGGGCCTCAACGTCATCTGCGGACCCAACGAGGCCGGCAAATCCACGGTGCTGGAGGCGCTCTACGCCGCCCTGGCGGTGAACCCGGCCGCGCCGCCGGCCGGCTTCGTCGAGAGCGTGCGCCCGTGGGGCGAGACCCGCGCCGGGGAGGTCACGCTCGAGTTCGAGGCGGACGGCCGGGCCTACCTGCTGCGCAAGGACTTCGAGGCCGGCACGGCCCTCTTGCAGAGGCAGGACGGCGGTGAGCGCACGGCGGACACCCGTGCGGTACAGCAGCGCATGCTGGCCTGGCTGGGCGTCCCCTCCGAGACGCTCTTCCGCTCCACAGCGTTCGTCGCCCAGGGGGAGCTGGCCCGCCTCACCGACGACCGCCGGCACATCGCCGGGCAGCTTGCGCGCGTGTTGAGCGGGGCGGGGACCGAAGACGTGGAGGCGGCGCTGCGCTGGCTCGACGAGCGCCGGGCCCGGACCGTCGGCGCGGGCCGGGGCTCCGGGGCCGAGGCCGTGACCGCTCTGGAGGCGCAACGGCGCGACCTGGAGCGCCGCGCCGAGCACACCGAAGCGCTGGCCGTCGAGCTGCGCACCGTGACCCGGCGGCTGACCGCCGTGGAGCGCGAGGTGGCATCCCGCCGCGAACGCCTGGCCGCCCTGGAACAGGAGGCCACGCTGGGCCGGCGGCTGCAGGAGGTGGAGCGGGAGCTGAGCCAGTCGCGCGACCTGCTGGCGCGGTTGAACACCCTCTCGGAGCGCCTGGCGGCGCTCGAGGCGCGGGCGCAGCAGGTCAGCAACCAGCGGGAGGCGGCGCTGCGCGAGCTGGTGCAGGCCCGCCGGCAGCTCACCGCGTTGGAGCAGGCCCTGCGTACGGCGCGGGAGACCCTGGACCGCGAGGAGCGCACCCTGGAGCACCTGGCCGCGCGACACCGCGAGGCGCGCCGCCGCAGCGGCGTGGGCCTGATCCTGGGCGGCTTCGGGGCCGCCGCCACCGCTGCGGGGACGTTGCTGGCCCTGCTGCGCGACCTGCCCGGCGCCTGGGGCGCGACGCTGGCCGGCCTGGTGGTCATCCTCCTGGGGATGCGGACGCGCGGGCGCGTCAGCGAGACCGAGTCGGCCTACCGCGCCCAGGAGCAACGCGTGCTGCGCCTGCGCCAGCAGGCGGAGCAGGCGCGCGGGGCGCTCGATGCGGCGTCCCGTGATTTCCGCGCCCGGCTGGACGCGCTGGGCGTGGCCTCGGTGGAGGCGGTGGAGCAGCAGTACGCCGCCTTCATCGAGGCGGTGCACCAGCACGAGGAGCTGCGGCTGGCCTTCCACCAGCTGCTGGGGAACCAGACGCGCGAGGCCCTGGAGCAGCGCGCGCGGGACCTGGAGGCGGAGGTGGCGCAGCTCCGCTCGCGGGTGAGCGCCCGGTCGGAGGGGAAGACGGCCCCGGCGGCCGCAGCCCCGGCCGAGCGGCTGGCCCGCGAGCTGGAAGGGCTGGAGAAGGAGGCGGCGCTCCTGCGCGACCGCCGCACCCAGCTGCAGCGGCAACTCGCCGAGATGCCCGACCACGCCGAGCAGCTCCTGGTGCTGGAGGAGCGGCTGGCGGCGCTGCGCGCGCAGCAGGCCGCCGTGCAGGCCGAGGCGGCGGTCCTCGACCTGACCCGCCAGCTGCTGGAGGAAGCACGCCGCCAGTCCTTCGTGCCGGCCCGGGAACTCGTGGAGCGTCGGGTCAGTGAGTACTTCCGTCAGGCCACCCATGACGGCTACCAGCGGGTCAGCCTCGACGAGCGCGGCCTCGTCCCGAAGGTGTGGGTGAACCGCGCCGGCGGGTGGAAGGGCGCCCAGCACCTGAGCCGCGGCACGGCGGACCAGCTCTACCTGGCGGTGCGGCTGGCCCTGGTGGACCTGGTCTGTCAGGGGCGCACGCCGCCGCTCTTCCTCGACGAGCCCTTCGCCCACTTCGACGCGGCGCGCGCCGAGGCGGTGGCGGCGCTGCTCGCCGCGGCGGCGCGACAGCGCCAGGTCTTCCTCTTCACGGCCCGCGTCCCCGAGGCCTGCGCGCAGGCCCCGGCCATCTCGCTCGCCCCCTGAAGCGGCGAGGCCCCCTTCACCCCGAGCCCGGCTGCGCCCCCTCCCGCAGCCAGGAACGGATCTGCGCCGCCAGGTCGTCGAGCACCGCAGCGCGCTGCGCGGCTGGCAGGTCGGCCAGTGCCGGTACCTGGCGCCAGGGCTGGCCCGCCCCATCGTCGCGGGGGCCCGCCGGCGTTTCACTCTCCACCCGTACCCACGGCCGGTCGGGATGGCGGAACCCCTCCACCAGGAGGAGCTCGAGCGGCTGCCCGAGCGCTTCGGCCACTGCCACGACCGCACCGGCCAGGCGCGCCACGGGGAGCCCCGCGGCGTCGCGGCGCACGCGCAGGACTTGCTCCTCCGGGCCTGACAGGAGGACGGGCGCGGCCCCGGCCCGCACCATCCGGTCGCTGTCGCTCCCGGGGCGGTCGACCTCGAAGCCGTGGGCGGCGTGCTTGACCGCGCCCACGGCGATGCCGTCCGCCCGCAGCCGCTGCACCACGCCCTCGATCAGGGCGGTCTTGCCGCTGCCCGACGGACCCACCACGCCGATGACGAGTGGCGATCGTATCGCAGGCGGGATCACCAGGTCGGCCCGATCCTCCGGACGGTCGAGGGCGAGCGTCGGCACGCGCGAGCCGGCCCGCAGCGGTGGGGTCCCGGCCCGCAGGAGGACGAGCGCGTTCGCCCGCACGGCTCCGCGCAGGCCGGCTCCGCCATCCAGCACCTCCACCTCGGGCGGCTCGCCCGAGGTGACGGCCCACAGCGCCTGCGTCCGGTGGGATGGCCGCCTGAGGTCGGTCCGCAGGCGGGCATAACGGATGGGCCGCACGACGTGCCGGTGCCCCGCCAGGCGGAGCAGCACGGGACGCACCAGCAGGTGGTAGGTGGCCAGGCAGGCGCCGGGGGTGCCGGGCAGCCCCACCACCCACCTGGCCCCCAGGAGCCCCGCGAAGAACGGTCCCCCGGGCTTCAGGTCGAGGCGGCCCACGACCTCGCGGGCGCCCAGCCCGAGCCAGGTCTGCGGCACGCGGTCGGCCGCTCCCACGGAGACCCCGCCTGTGGAGAGGACGACGTCGGCGGGACCTTCCGCCGCCTCTCCCAGCGCCTCGGCCAGCGCGGCCGGGTCGTCCGGGATCACGCCGGCCGTCTGCACTGCGCACCCGGCCGCCGCCAGCTCCAGGGCGAGCACGGGCGTGTTGGTGTTGGGGATGCGCCCGGACGGCACGGAACGGTGCGGCGGGCGCGCTCCGGCGGGGAGGGGGACGAGCTCGTCCCCCGTGGAGAGCAGCAGCACCCGTGGCCGGCGGTAGACCTCCACTTCGGCCGTCCCGCACGCCAGCAGCGCCCCCACGGCACCCGGCCGGATCGTCTCACCCGGCGAGACGAGCAGGGTGTCGTGGGCAATGTCCTCGCCGGCCTCGATGACGTGCGTCTTGTTCGAAGGGGGTACCTCGAGCACGAGGCCGTCGCCCTCTCGGCGGACGTGCTCGACGGGGATGACCCGGTCGCCTCGGTGCGGCATCGCCCCGCCGGTAGGAATCGCCCAGGCCTCCCCGCGGCCCGGCCCCTCGCCCGGTGGCGAGCCCATGCGCACCGCCCCCGTGACGCGCAGCCGCACCGGTCGTCGGGGTGAGGCCTCCGCCACGTCGTCGCGCCAGACGACGTAGCCATCCAGGGCGGCGCGGCGGAAGTGGGGAACGGGACGGCTGCAGCGGAGAGGCGTGGCGGCGACGCGACCGGCGGCAGCGTGCACCGGCACGCGCTCCGTCCCGAGCGGCGTCGCGTGCTCGAGGATCCGTCGGAACGCCGTCTCCGGGTCGACCGCCACCGTCGCCCTCCTCGCCCTCATGGTACGATGAGCCGCGCATGCGGGCGGTCACGGGGATCGTCCTGGCCGGCGGGCGCAGCCGGCGGATGGGGCGGCCGAAGGCCCTGCTGCCCTTCGGTGACACCACGCTGCTCGGTCGGGTGGTGCGCCGGGTGGCCGAGGTCTGCCCGCGCGTGCTCGTGGTCGTGCGCGATCCCGCCGTCCTGTCTGGCGAGGACGACCGTGCCGTCCTGCCGGCGGGCAGGCCCGCGGGCCTGCCGGCGGGCGAAGTGGTCGTGGACCGCTTCCCCGGCCTCGGCCCCCTCAGCGGCCTCCATGCCGGGCTGCTGGCCACGGAGACCCACACCGCAGTGTGCGTCGCCTGCGACCTGCCGCTGGTCAAACCCGCCCTGCTGCGGCTGCTGGCGGATCTGGCCGCGGGACATGACGCGGCCGTGCCGGTGGTGGGCGGGCGGTCGCAGCCGGTCTGTGCGGCTTACCACCGGAGCGTGGCCGATGCGGCGGCGGAGGTCCTGGCGCAGGGCGGCGGGGCGATGCGGGACCTCCTGGGGCGCCTCCGCGTGCGTCTCGTGGAAGAGGCGGACCTGCGCCGGGCGGACCCGGACCTCGTCTCCTTCCTCGACGTGAACACCCCGGCGGACTACCGGGAGGCGCTGGCGCGGGCTCAGCGCGAGGCGGACCTGCCGGGGGGCGCGGAGATCCCCGGGGCGGGGGACGCACCGGAGAGCGGCGCCCGGGGGACCAGCCGTTCGAACCCGCTGTAGACGTTGAAACGATCGCCCCGCAGGAAGCCGATCAGGGTCACCCCGAAGGCCCGCGCCGTCTCCACGGCCAGGCTGCTCGGCGCCGAGACGGCGCAGAAGACGGGGACGCCCGCGGCCACCGCCTTCTGCACGAGCTCGAAGCTGGCCCGCCCGCTCACCATGACGATGTGGTCGTCCAGGGGCAGGCGCCCCTCCAGCAGGGCCCAGCCGACGAGCTTGTCCATGGCGTTGTGCCGGCCCACGTCCTCCCGCACCGCCAGCAGGGTCCCCCGCGCGTCGAAGAGGGCGGAGGCGTGCAGGCCCCCGGTGGGGGCGAAGAGGCGCTGCCCGGCCCGCAGCCGCTCGGGGAGCTGCACGAGGGTCTCGTGGGTGAGGCGCAGGCCGCCCGCGGGCGGCCGGCAGCCGCGGCGGGTGAGGGCCTCGATGCTCCCCTTGCCGCAGACGCCGCAGGCGCTGGTCGTGTAGCCGTAGCGCTCCAGCGGGGCCAGGTCGGGGAGCCGGCCGGCGCGCAGCTCCACGGTGACGACGTTGTAGAGCTGTTCGGCGGGGAGGTCCAGGCAGTAGGCGATGCGGCGGATCTCCTCTCGCGAGGCGACCACCCCCTCGCCGAAGAGGAAGCCGGCGGCCAGCTCGAAATCGTTGCCGGGCGTGCGCATCGTCACGGCGACGGTGCGCTGCTGGCCACCCGCGGCCAGGCGGACCTCCAGGGGCTCCTCGGTGGCCAGCGCGTCCGTGCGCCTCTCCACCGTGCCGCCGCGCACGGCGTGCACCGTCGTCCGCACCTGGCTGCCGGGGCGCCGGATCATGGTGACAGCGTGGCCCCCGCCGCGGGTCCGGTCACGGTGACGCCGTCACCTCCGGCGGGCGGTCGGGGGGGACCTCCACCCACACCACCGCGTTGTAGTCGGGGATGCGCACGTCGGCGGAGCGGCGCCGCGCGGAGATGAGCACGTTCCCCTCGGGCCAGTGGACCTGGAGCGTCCCCGGCATGACCGGAGCCAGGCGGACGCGGCCGTGGAACGTCCCCACCTCGTTGCGCAGGACCACCCGGTCGCCGTCGCGCAGGCCCAGGCGCCGCGCGTCCGCCTCGTGCATGAGCACGGCCTCGCGCGCCGCCCCCGTGAGGGCGTCTCGCCGCCCCTGGACCATGCTGTTGAACTGCCGGCCGCGCCGGGTGCTGAGCAGGAAGGCCCCCTCGGGCCGCTCCAGGGTCGGCAGGGGGACGACGGCGAAGTGCGCCCGGCCGTCCGGCGTGGGGAAGGTCCACCCCCGGCACAGCAGCGGCCCACCGTACTGGAACTGGTCGCCTTCCCGCTGCAGGTGCTGGATGCCGTCGTAGAAGGGGACCACGCGGGCGATCTCCTCGCGGATGGCAGCGGGCCCGGCGAAGTGCAGCCGGTCGGCCAGGTCGGGGCGCACCCGCCGGGCCAGGTCCATGAAGACCTCCCACTCCGGCCGGGTCTGGCCGATGCGGGGGCCGGGGACCTCCGGGCTGAAGATCACCCGCCGCTCCGTGGTGGTCTGCGTGACGCCGCCCGGCACCTCGTAGCGGGTGGTGGCGGGCAGGAGGAGCACCGCCTCCGCCGGCTCCAGCAGCATCTGGTTCGTGAGGACGATGTCCATGTGCACGCGCAGCGGGACGCGCTCGAGCGCCTGCCGCACGTAGGCCCGGTCGGGCATCACCTCCAGGAAGTTCCCCCCGACCATGAAGAGGACGTCGAGCCGCCCCTCGGCGGCGGCGTCCACCATCTCGGGGGCGGTGAGCCCCGGGGACGCCGGCACGGGGAACCCCCACTGCTCGCTCAGGCGCCGGGCGTGCTCGGCCGTGACCGGCAGCCCGCCGGGGAAGGCGGTGGCGTAGGCGCCCATCTCCGCCCCGCCCTGCACGCCGGAATGGCCGCGGATCGGCATGAGGCCGCAGCCCTCGCGCCCCACGAAACCCTTGGTGAGGGCCAGGTTGATGATAGCGCGGACACTCCCCTCGCCGACGTCGTGCTGGGTCACCCCCATGGACCAGACGAAGACCGCCGTCTGCGCCTCGGCCACCATCTGGGCGAAGGCGCGCATCTCCTCGCGGCTCGCCCCGCTCTGCCGTTCCAGCGCCTCCCAGGGCTGGGCGGCCAGCGCGTCGGCCAGCGCGGCGAAGCCGGTGGTGTGGCGGTCGATGAAGGCCCGGTCCACCCACCCCTCGGCGACCATCCAGCGCAGGGTCCCGTTCAGGAAGGCGATGTCCCCGCCGGTGGTGATGAGGAAGACCCGGTCGGCCATGCGCGTCCCGAAGAGGGCGCTCTCCAGCACCGACGGCACCCAGTACCGCTCCATGCCGGGCTCGCGGTAGGTGTTCACGAGCACGACGCGCGTGCCCAGGCGCCGGGCGTAGTAGAGGTACTTCATCATGACCGGCTGGTTGTTCGCCACGTTCGACCCGATGAAGACCGCCAGGTCGGTGCCGAGCAGGTCGGCGTACGAGCAGGTGGTGGCCGCCACGCCCAGGGCCTGCTTTAGCGCGAACGTGCTGGGCGCGTGGCAGACCCGCGCGGCGTTGTCGATGTTGTTGCTGCCCATGGCCCGGACGGCCTTCTGCGCGGCGTAGTAGTGCTCGTTGGGCATCCCCCGGCTGGTGAGGTAGCAGGCGAGGCGCTCCGGCCCGGCCGCCCGGATGCGGTCGGCGACCAGCGCCAGCGCAGCGTCCCACGAGACCGGCCGGAAGCCCGCCTCCCCGCGCCGGCGCAGCAGCGGGACCGGCAGGCGGCCGAGCCGCCGCAGGGCGTCGTTGGTCCGGCCGCGCAGGGGGGCGACGTCGACCAGGTGCCGCACGTCCAGCGGCGGCAGCGTGTTGAGCCGCAGCAGGCGGAGGCGGACGTTGCAGAGGTGGATCCCGGGGAGGGTCCAGTCACGCAGCCCGGCGGTCCCGAGCGCGCACCCGTCGCAGACCCCGTGCGCCAGGATGCGCCAGGCGTAGGGCAGGCGGTCCCGGTTCTCCCAGATCGCCTTCCCGATCTCCAGGTAGTTGTTGGGCCGCTGCTCGCCGATGCCGAACGGCTTCCAGCTGGCCCAGAGCCTGGGCTCGAACCCCCGGACCTTGCGCCCCTCCGCCACGACCCTCCGCCGGTGCCGTCCCCCGTCGCCCCGCGGTCAGCGCGCGGGAGGCTCGAACACGGTGCGCACCCCGGGCACCATACTGCTTCGGCAGATGGCGGCGTAGACCTCCGCGCTGGGGCGCGGGGTGCGGGTCTGGGTGGCCGGGTCGAGGGCGATCAGGCCGAAGCGCAGTGTCCACCCGTCCGCCCACTCGAAGTTGTCCACGAGGGTCCAGTGGAAGTAGCCGCGGACGTCGCAGCCGGCCTGCAGCGCGCGGCTCAATTGGCGCAGGTGGTCGAGGATGAAGGCCGGCCGCTGGTCGTCGTCCGCATCAGGCAGGCCGTTCTCCGTGACGTAGAGCGGCCGCCCGTAGGCGCGGGCCCGCTGCAACACCCGGTAGAGCCCCTCCGGGTAGATCTCGCCGTAGCCCCCGTCGCTCATCAGCGCCCCGGGGGCGTGGAAGTTGCGGGCGAAGAGCCGCCGGGGCGCGCGCAGGTCCAGCGCCACGAGGTCGCGGGTGTAGTAGTTCACCCCCACGAAGTCCATCGTCCCCCGGGCCTCCGGCAGCGGCGGGAGGTGCAGCAGGGCGGGGAGGCGTCCGGTGTGCAGGGCGTCGAGGAAGACCCAGTTCAGCAGGCGGTCCTGCACCGCGGCCACGGCCCGGTCGAACGGCACGGGCCGCGCCGGGTCGAAGAGGCGCAGGTACGCCGTCGGCCCCACCTGCGCGGCGGGCTGGAGGGCGTGGACGGTGCGGTACAGGGCCGCGTGGGTGCGCACCGCCTGCACGAGGGCGCGCCGGGCCCGGCGCAGCCCCCCGCCCCCCGGCGGGAAGCGCCCGGTGAGGAAGCCGCTGACGATGGCGCCCACCGGCTCGTTGAGGGTGCACCAGAGCGTGACGAGGTCGCCGAGGGCCTCGACCACGCGACGGGCGAACTGCGCCATGGCCTGCGGGAGCCCGGGCCACAGCCACCCGCCGCGCCGCGCCACCCACAGGGGAAAGGTGAAGTGGTGCAGCGTGACCATGGGCGTGATCCCGCGCGCGCGCAGGCCGGCGACCATGGTGCGGTAGCGGGCCAGCGCCGTCTCGTCCCACCGGCCCGGCTCGGGCTCGATGCGGCTCCACTCCACGGAGAGGCGGTGCGCGTTCTGCCCCAGCGCCGCCATGCGGTCGAAGTCGGCTTCTGCCGCCACCCACCAGTTGCAGGCGGCGCCCGACCGGTCGCCGGCGGCGATGCGCCCCGGCTGCTGCTCCCACTCCCACCAGTCGGCGTTGGTGTTGAACCCCTCCACCTGGTAGGCGCTGGTGGCGGTCCCCCACAGGAAGCCATCGGGGAAGTGGAAGGCACCGGAGGGCTCGGACCGCCCGGCGTGGAAGGTAGGCGGGTGCGGTTCGTCGCGGTGACGGGCCCTATCCGGGCACAACACGGAGGCGGAACCCGGGGATGGACATCCGCGAGTATTATGACCCGCGCAGCGACCTGAACGAGGCCCCGGACCGGCGGCCGGGGCTGCCGAGTGCGCCGGCGACCGTCTGCATCGCGGTCGGCCGGCGGCCGGGGCTGCCGGTGGCCGAGGTCGCCTTCCCCGGTCCCTTCCTGGTGGAGCTCCGGCACCTGCACGCGGCCGTGCGCGGCCTCCGCTGAGGCCCGAACCCGGGACCTGCAGCCGTCCCGTGTCCAGCCACTTCGCCGCCATCGGCTTCCCCGTGCGCGAGATGGCCGACTACCGCGCGCTGCTGCAGGAGGCGGCGGCGCGGGGACGCCACCTGCCGCTGGTCGGCGGCGGGGCGCTGGCGCGCTGGGAGGTCGGCGGCGGCCCGGAGGTCTGGGCGCTGATCGACCCCTCGGGCTACCCGTTGGAAGCCACCCCGTTCTACGCCGCGGGCCGGATTCACCGCCTGGCGCTGACGGCTTACGGCGAAGACCCCGAGGAGGAGCAGGCGGGGTGGGTGGAAGGGTGGCTGGAGCCCCGGGAGCCGGACGAGCCGCTCAGCGGTCTGTTCCCGGTGCGCATGGACCTGGTGGACTTCCCCCTGGCGCGCCCGGCGCTGCGCACGGGAACGGTGCTCACCGTGGAGTTCGCCGGGCTCGTACACGAAGCGCACCTCTTCCCCAGCGCCGCGGCGTACGAAGCGGTGCGGCAGATGACCTACCAGCCGCCGGTGCGCTCCTTCGTCGCGGTCGGCAGCCACACCGCCGACGCGGAGCCGGGGGTCGAACCCGAGGCCACAGCGCTCATCACGGGCGTGGTGGTCCGTGCGCGGCTCCTGACCAACGCCGCCACCGGCGCACCGTACTGGCGCCTGGACGTGGCCAGCGAGGTCGAGGTCACCGTGCTCGCCGACCGCGAGACGCTCCCCGGGGAGCCGCGGCCGGACAACGTCCTGGCTGCGTCCTGCTGGGTGGTAGGCCGCACCGTCTCGGACCGCTGACCGGAGACCGTCCGCCGGGGGGCAGGACCTAGCGGGGGCCGAGCAGCCGGTAGGCCACCACCGCCGCGACCGCCAATAGCAGGAGCCCGGCACCGAGCGCCACCGGGTCGGCCGGCCGGCGCACCACCCGGCCCAGCTCGACGGCGGTCTCGGGCACACCGGCGGCCAGCAGCGCCAGCCCCACCAGCGTCGCGGCCGCCACGACCGCCCAGAGCAGCGTCCGCTGGCCGCGCGTCACGGGCCCTGGACGATCTCCTCGTCGGCGCGCCGGTACTCGAAGAGCTCCTCGGGGCGGAACCAGAGGGCGATCTCCTGCTCGGCCTCCTCCAGCGTGCCCGAGGCGTGGATCAGGTTGCGCACCGGGCGGCGCTGCAGGTTCGCCACCGTGGGGGAGTCCACCGAGAAGTCGCCGCGGATGGTCCCGGGCGCGGCGCGCACCGGCAGCGTGTCGCCGACGAGCTTGCGCACCGTGGCCACCGCCTGGATGCCCTCCAGCACCGCCGCCACCACCGGGGCACTGGCCACGTAGTCGATCAGCCAGCCCCGGACCGCCCGGCCGATCTCCAGCGGGTCGTCGCTGCCCGTCTGCGCCTTCACGTCCAGGCCGGCCGCCTGGAAGGCCTCGCGCGTCTTGCCGCCCAGCGTGCGCATGAAGGCCTCGTCGGCCGGGTAGTGGCGCTCCAGGAAGTCGCGGGAGGGGTGCACCATCTTCAGCCCGACTAGGCGCAGCCCCGCGCGCTCGAAGCGGCGCAGGATCTCCCCGACCAGCGCCCGCTGCACCCCGTCGGGCTTGACGAAGATCAGCGTGCGCTCGCGGCGCACCTCACCCATCCCTGACCTCCCGGGAGACCTCCGCCTCCCGCGTCCTCACTCGTCGATGCCGTCCCGCAGGAGGGCGGTGTTGCGCCGGTAGACGTAGGCGAAGGACCAGTCCAGCACCACGCCCAGCCGGTTGCGGAGGGTCATGATCTTGCTCAGGTGGATGATACGCCAGGCCAGCCAGGCCGCAAACCCATTGAAGTGCAGACCGCGCACCTCGGCCACGGCCGCGTGGCGGCCCAGGGAGACCATCACGCCCTGGTGGCGGTAGCGGAAGGGCGCGGGCGCCTGCCCGCGCACGACCCGCGCCACGGCGCGGCCCACCGCCTCGCCCTCCTGGACGGCCACCGCCGCGTCCTGCGAGAGCGGGCCTCCCGTGCGCGGGTCCGGGACGAGCGCCAGGTCGCCGGCCACGAAGACCTCCGGACGGTCGGGCAGTGCCAGGGCCGGCGTCACCACGACCCGCCCGCCGCGCCCTGTCGGCAGCCCCAGGTCGGCCACGAGCGGGTGGGGCCGCACGCCCGCCGCCCAGACGACCGTCCCGGCGACGAGGCGCTCTCCGCCGTCGAGGCGCACGCCGTCGGGGAGGACCTCCGCCACGCGCGCCCCCAGCCGCACCTCCACGCCGCGGGCCTGCAACACCCGCAGCGCCGGGCCGGCCAGGCGCGGGTCGAGGCCCGGCAGCACGGTCTGGGCGACCTCGAGCAGCAGGACCTGCGGCTCGTCGGCCGGCACGGTGGGGTAGTCCCGCCGCAGGTTGAGGCGGATGAAGTCGGCCAGCGCCCCCGCCAGCTCCACCCCGGTCGCCCCCGCCCCCACGATGACGAAGGTGAGGAGGCGCCGGCGCGCCGCGCGATCCGCCTCCAGCGCGGCGCGCTCGAAGGCTGCCAGCACGGCGTTGTGGATGCGGGTGGCGTCCGGCAGGGTCTTGAGCGGCAAGGCGAACTCCCGCACCCCGGGGAGGCCGAAGTCGTGCGTCACCGTGCCGAGCGCGATCACCAGCACGTCGTACGGCACCGGTCCCTGCGCGGTGGCCACGCGGCGCGCCCCGAACTCCACCGTCTGCACGGTGCGGGCCTCGTAGCGGAACCCCGCGCGGGCGGCCCAGCGCAGCGGCTGGGCCACGTGGTCCGGGTCGACCAGCCCCGTAGCGACCTGGTAGAGGAGCGGGGTGAAGAGGTGGTAGTTGCGCCGGTCGATGAGCAGGACGTCGGCACCGGTGCGCTGGCGGGCCAGGGTGAGCGCGGCGGCCAGTCCGGCGAAGCCGCCGCCCAGGATCACGACGCGCGGTGCAGCGGCGCCCACGCCGGGATCACGCCGCGCGGCGGAGACTCACGCCGGGATCACGCCGCGCGGGTGGAGCGTCCAGCACCCGGGCGATTCCCGGGCACCGTGTCGCGCCGCTCACCAGCCGATGGCCAGCCCGTCCACGCGCGGGTCGGACCCCGCCTCGTACACCCCGCCGCGCGCCAGGATGACCTGCGCCCCGCCCCCCTCCTCGGTGACCATGGGGACCACGCGGTGGCCGGCTGCGCGCAGGGCGGCCGCCACCGCCGGCGGGAACCCCTCTTCCAGCCGCACCTCGGGGTCGCGCGTGATCGTGGCCGGGTCGGTTCCCGGGACGTGCAGCCAGCGCGGCGCGTCTACCGCCTGCTGCACCTCCATCCCCGACTCGACCAGGTTCAGGAAGACCTGCAGGTTCCACTGGGGCTGCCCGTCACCGCCGGGCGTGCCGAAGACCAGGCGCTCGCCGGCCGGACCCGTCGCGGCCACCGGCAACAAGGTGTGCATCGTGCGCTTGCCGGGGGCGAGCACGTTGGGGTGGTCGGGGTCCAGCGGGAAGCCGCGCCCCGCCCGGTTGTTCAGCAGGATCCCCGTCCCCTCGACCACCTCACCGCACCCGAACTTCGCCGAGAGGCTCGTGATGCAGGAGACCATGTTCCCCTCCCGGTCGGCGGTGCACAGGTAGGTAGTGTCCCCGCCCGACGGGCCGGCGGCCTGCAGCGCGCCGCGCGGGACGCCGGCCGCCAGCGCGCGGCGGATCTCCTCGAGACGCTCGCGTGCGTGTGCCGGACTGAGCAACTCCTCGAGCGGGTTGGCGACCATCCGCGGGTCGCCCAGGTGGCGCAGCCGGTCGGCGAAGGCCGCTTGCTTGGCGGCCACGGCCAGCACGACCCCCTCGGGGTCGCCCCAGCGCAGCCGCTCCCGCGGGACCTGGGCCAGGAGGTTCAGCATGAGCAGGAGGATGATCCCCTGCGAGGGCGGGGGCGTGGTGTAGACGGTCCAGCCCCGGTAGGTGGTGGCCAGCGGCTCCACGACCTCGCTGCGGTGACGGCGAAAGTCCTCCAGCGTGAAGAGCCCGTCGTGGGCGGTG
This sequence comes from Armatimonadota bacterium, assembly GCA_031081585.1. Taxonomy (NCBI): domain Bacteria; kingdom Bacillati; phylum Armatimonadota; species Armatimonadota bacterium. Next base: position 53,733 of record JAVHLY010000007.1, on the reverse strand, counting down.
CTGTAGCGCACCATCGCCTCGGCCAGCGCCCCCTCGTAGAAGGCCCGCCGCCCTTCCCGGGCGACCAGGCGCAGGGAGGCGGCCAGGTCGCGCTGCACCAGCACCTCGCCCGCCCGGGGCGGGCGCCCCTGCGGCAGGAAGACCCGGGCGGAGGAGGGGAAGCGCGCCAGCACCTCGGCGCTCTCGGCGAACCACTCCGCCACGCGCGGGGCCACCGGCGCTCCCTCCTCGGCGTAGGCGATGGCCGGCGCCAGGAGGTCGGCCAGGGAGCAGCGGCCGCTCCCCCAGCGCTCCAGGGCCGTGACCATGGCGTCCACCGCACCCGGGACGCTCGCCGAGGCCATCCCCCGCAGCGGCATCGTCTGGAACCCGCGGCCGACGAAGTGCTCCCGCGTCGCTCCCAGCGGGGCCGCCCCGCTGCCGTTGAGCGCCGTCACCGCGCCGGTGCGGCCGTCCAACCACAGCAGGAAGGTGTCGCCGCCGAGCCCGCTCATCATGGGCTGGACGACGCCGAGCACCCCCGCCGCCGCCAGGGCGGCGTCCATGGCGTTGCCGCCGGAGCGCAACACCTGCAGGCCGGCGGCCGAGGCGAGCGGGTGACCGGTGGCCACCACGCCGTGCTGGGCGATCACGGTCGACCGCGTGCGCATCTGCGTCCTCCTCATCCCGCCGATCCTGGGGTCACAACAGGCCTTCCGCCGTGGCGAAGCCGATGACCAGCGCCCCCCAGAACTGCTTGAAGGCGCGCACGTAGTCGTCGTCGGTCACGGCGATGGTGCGCGGGCCCCGCCGCTCCACCGACGGGAAGAGCGTGGCCATGCGGGCCGGGCTGGTGCGCTTGAAGTCCACCTCGAAGGTGGCCGGCCGCGGCGGTGGGGTGGGGCGGATGCGACCGGCGGCCACCGCCGCCAGGGCCTGCTGCGCGCGCTCACGGATCAGCGCGTGGGCGCGCTCCGGGGTGAGGGAGAGGACCACCAGGCGGTCCACGGCCTCCTTCACCGGCGCTGTGACCACCCCGGGGAGACGCCGCTGCGCGTCGGCGCAGACGGCGGCGTCCCCGGTGACGAGCGCCACCGGGACGCCGAAGGCTCCGGCCAGCGCGGCGTTCACCGCCGCCTCGTCCACCGGCTCGCCGTTGAGCCGCACCTCGTAGACGATCCGCCCGAGGAAGGTGTGGTTGAGGATCCCCTCGCCCCCGCCCTCGCGCTGGTGGTAGCCGACGAAGAAGGCGGCGTCGAAGCCGCCGTCGATCCCCTCCAGCTGCCCCAGCAGCCGGTCGCTGCCGCTCAGCAGGCGGGCGGCAGGGTGGAGCTCCTCCACCAGGAGGTTCGTCATGGGGCCGTGGCCGTCGGCCACCACCACGTCGGTCGCCCCGCCGGCGAGCGCCCCTTCGACCGCCGCGTTGGCCTCCTGGGTCATCAACCGGCGGAACCGGTCGTACTCCTTCTCCGTCGGCTGGACGTGTCGGGAGACCGCCACGCCGGTGATGCCTTCCATGTCCACGGAGATGTAGACGCGCACCGCTGCCTCCTCGTCCGCACCGCCTTCACTCACAACGAAGATATGTCGTTGTCAGCACCCACCGCGGCAAGGGCCGGGCCCCTGTCGGGTGCCGCGGCGGAGGAGCTCCCCGGCGCGTCTGGTCGCGGCCGGCGGAGGAGCTCTCCCCAACATCGGGTCGCGGCCGGCAGAGGAGCTCCCCGGACGGTCCGGCGAATCGTCCTCCCCGGTCGATGCCGTCATCGCCTTCCCGCCCGCCCCGGCCCCCGTCCCCGACCCGGCGGCGCCGCTTCGTCCGCCGCCTGCTGCGCTGGTACCGCACCGCCGGCCGGCGCCTCCCCTGGCGCCGCACGCGCGACCCCTACCGCGTCCTCGTCTCCGAGGTCATGCTGCAGCAGACGCAGGTCGACCGCGTCGTACCGAAGTACCGCGAGTTCCTGCGCCGCTACCCCTCCCTCGAGGCGCTGGCGCGCGCCCACGTCGCCGAGGTGCGCGAGGTCTGGTACCCGCTGGGCTACAACGCCCGCCCTGTGAGGCTCTGGCAGATCGCCCGCACCGTGCTGGCGGAGCACGGCGGCCGCCTCCCCGCCGAGCGCGCCCGCCTCCTGCGCCTGCCCGGCGTCGGCCCCTACACCGCCGGGGCGCTACTCTCCTTCGCCTTCGGCCGGCGCGCGGCCCTGCTCGACACGAACGTCCGCCGCGTCCTGCAGCGCGTCTTCTTCGGCCGCCCGGCGCCCGACCGGGCGCTGTGGGCGCTGGCCGAGCGGCTCCTGCCGCGGCGGGCCTACGACTACAACCAGGCCCTGATGGACTTCGGCGCGCTGATCTGCACCGCCCGCCGCCCGCGGTGCGACCGCTGCCCCCTCACCGACCTCTGCCGCACCTACCCGCGGCTGGGACCGGAGGCGCGCCGGCGGGCAGGACGCGCCCCGGCCGATGGGCGAGGCGCCGCTCGGGTCCCGGTCGACGTCGCCGACGTCCGCGCGGGCCCCGCCGGACTCGACAGGGACGCCGGAGCGCGCGCCGAGGCCGGCGCGCCGGCGCCGCGGCGGCGTCGGCGCATCCAGGGCGGCGAGCCGCGGTAGGGTGCCGACGGGCACAGGTCGGCGAGGGGGCAGGCGGTGCACAGGGGGTTGCGCGCCGTGCACACCTCCCGCCCGAAGAAGATCAGCCGCAGCGAGAAGGCCGACCACTCCTCCCGCGGCACCAGCCGCATGAGGTCCTGCTCGATCTCGTCGGGGTCGTCGTGGGCGGTGAGGCCCAGGCGCTGGCTCAGCCGGCGCACGTGCGTATCGACGACCACCCCCGGGACGCCGTAGTACCCGCCCAGGATGACGTTGGCGGTCTTCCGGCCAACGCCGGGGAGCGTGATCAGCTCCTCCATGGTGCGGGGGACGCGGCCGCCGAACCGCTCCAGCAGCGCCCGGCTCATGGCCTGGAGGGCCTGCGTCTTCTGGCGGAAGAACCCCGTGGGGCGGATGAGCGCCTCCAGCTCCCGCGGGTCGGCGCGCGCGAAGGCTTCCGGCGTGCGGAAGCGCGCGAAGAGCTGCGGGGTGACGCGGTTGACCATGGCGTCGGTGCACTGGGCGGAGAGGATGGTGGCGACGAGCAGCTCGAAGGCGTTGCGGTGGCGTAGGGGGACGCGGGGCTGCGGGTAGCGCTCGGCCAGCCGGGCGATGATCCGCCGGACGCGGCGCCGCGCGGCGGCCGGTGCTTCGCCGGTGGGGAGCTGCAGGTCGGGAGCGGGCACGTCTCTATGCTACCCCGTGTACACTCGTAGGCGTGACACCGGCCGCGGTGCCGTCCGCGTCCTGCGAGGAGGAGCCATGACCGACCGCCTGACCGCCCTGCGCGACCGCCTGCCGGCTGCCGGCCTCGACCTCGTGGCGATCCCCCCGGGCGACGACTTCCTCTACCTGATCGGCTACTCCCCGCACCCCGACGAGCGTCCCTGCTATCTCTTCATCGGCCGCGACGGCGGGGTGCTGCTCGTCCCCGAGCTCAACGCCGCGGAAGCGGCGCCGCGGGTGCCGTTCGAGGCGCTCCCCTACGCCGACGCCACCGGTCCGGCGGAGGCCCTTCGGGAGGCGCGCCGCCGGCTGGGCACCCTGCGCACCATCGCGGTGGGCGACACGATGCGCGCGGACGCCCTGCTCCTCCTGCAGGCCACCTGGCCGGAGGCGCGCTTCGTCCCGGCATCGACGGTGCTCGCCCCGTTGCGCATGGTGAAGTCCCCCGAGGAGATCGCCGCCCTGCGCCGCGCCGCAGCGGCGGCGGACGCCGCCGTCGAGGCCGTCTTCGCCGCCGCCCGGCCGGGGCTGCGCGAGGTCGACCTGGCCCGCGTCGCCGGCGAGGCGCTGCGCGCCCACGGCGCCACCGAGGTCCCCTTCGCCATCGTCGCCGGCGGCCCCCACTCCGCCTTCCCCCACCACCACAGCACCATCCGGCCGCTCGGGCGCGGGGAGCCGCTGCTGGTGGACCTGGGGGGCCGGGTGGAGGGCTACATGGGAGACATCACCCGCATGGCCTTCCTCGGCGCCCCCACCCCGCGCTACCGGGTGATCCACACCATCGTCGAGGAGGCGGTGCAGGCCGGGCTGGCCGCCGTCCGGCCGGGGGTGCCGGCGCGCGAGGTGGACCGCGCCGCCCGCGGCGTCATCACCCGCGCGGGCTACGGCGCCCACTTCACCCACCGCACCGGCCACGGGATCGGGCTGAGCGGCCACGAGCCGCCCTCCATCACCGAGACCGCGGACCTGCCGCTGCAGGTGGGGATGGCCTTCAGCGTGGAGCCGGGGGTCTACCTGGTGGGGGAGTTCGGCGTGCGCCTGGAGGAGATCGTGGTGGTGACCGAGCAAGGCGGGGAACGGCTGAGCGCCCTGCCGCGCGAGGTGCGCGTCCTGGAGGGCTGACCGGAGCGATGCCGGTCCACGCCACGCTCTGCTACATCGTGCGGGACGGCCGCGTCCTCCTCCTGCGCAAGGCCCCGCACCTGTGGGGCGGGGACAAGTGGAACGCCCCCGGGGGCAAGCTCCGGCCGGGTGAGGACCCGGTGGCCGGTGCGGTGCGCGAGGTGGAGGAGGAGACGGGGCTGCGCGTCTCCAACCTCGAGCCGGCCGGGCTGCTGCGGTTCTACTTCGGCCAGGAGGAGGCCCCCGACTGGATCGTGCACGTCTTCCGCACGGGCACGGTGGCCGGCGAGGCGCGGGCGGGACGGGAGGGCCACCTGGCCTGGCACCCGGTCGAGGCGCTCCCCTACGACGAGATGTGGGAGGACGACCGCCACTGGCTGCCGCTGCTGCTGGCCGGCCACCCGTTCGAGGGGGACTTCTACTTCGACCGCGAGGCGCAGCGGCTGCTGCGGCACACGCTCAACGGCAGGCCTGCGGCGCCGGCCGGGGGGACAGCGTGACTCGCGGTCGAGGGGTCAGCCTCAGGTCACGGCGAGGGCGGCGGCCAGCACCAGGCCCACGTGCTGGTGCAGGCGCGCCGTGCCGCGCAGCCCCTCCCGCGTGAGGGTCGGCGGATCCGTGACCGTGCGCACCGCCTGCCAGGTGCGCCAGGCCGCGGGAAGGGTCAGGAGGCTCGCCAGCGCCAGCGGCGGCAGGGCCCCGGCCACCGCCCCGCCGACGAGGGTGGCGTAGGCGGCGGCGACCAGCAGCGCGTACTCCCACAGCGTGCCGCTGCGCCCGAGCAGCGTGGCCAGCGTCCGCTTGCCCTTGCGGCGGTCGCTCTCCAGGTCACGCAGGTTGTTTACTACGAGGATGGCCGTGACGAGCGCGGCCAGCGGCAGCGAGGCCCACAGGGGCGTGGGCCCGAGTGCCCGAGTTTGCACATAGTAGGCCCCCAGCACGATCCCCGGCCCCATGAAGAGACAGACCACCAGGTCGCCCAGCCCGACGTACCCGAGAGGGAGCGGACCGCCGGTGTAGGCGTAGCCCGCCAGCACGCTCAGCACGCCCAGCACCAGGATCGGCCACCCGGCGGAGGCCGCCAGCCACAGCCCCAGCGCCGCCCCGACGCCGAAGGCGACAAGCCCGCCGCGCCGCACCACCTCCGGCGGCAGCAGGCCCTGGTGGATCACCCCGCTGGGGCCCACCACGCCGGGCTCGTCCACCCCGCGGACGTAGTCGTAGTAGTCGTTGATCAGGTTGGTGCCGACCTGGATGGCCACCGCCCCGAGCAGCGTGGCCAGGGCGCGCAGGAGGTCGAACCGCCCGTCGTGGTGGGCCGCCGCCACGCCGACGAGCACGGGGGTCAGGGAGGCGGTGAGGGAGAAGGGGCGGGCGGCGCGCCACCAGACGGCTGCGACCGACGGCCGGGCGCCCGGGGCCGCGTGGGGCGCCGGCGTCCGCTCGACGGTCATGGCCGCCAGGGCAGGGCCAGCCGCTCGAGCCAGTCCAGGGCGGCCGTGGCCACCCACCCGAGCACCGCCGTGACCAGCAGCCCGGCGAACATCACGTCCACGGCAAAGATCTGGTAGGCGCGCCAGATGAGGAAGCCCACCCCCGCGTCCGAGCCGAGCAGCTCCGCCCCGACGATGACGATGAGGGCGAAGCCCATGCCGAGCTTCAGCCCGGTGAAGATCGCCGGCGCCGCTCCGGGCAGGGCCACCGTGCGGAACAGCCCCCAGCCGCGGGCGCCGTAGGCACGGGCGATGCGGAAGTAGGCGGGGTCGAGCCCCAGCACCCCGGCCATGGTGTTCAGCAGGACGAGGAAGGAGATGCTGAGGGCCACGATGGTGACCTTCGACCCTTCCCCGATCCCCAGGTAGAAGATCACGAGCGGGTAGACGGCGATCTTGGGGATGGGGTAAATCGCCGCCACGAGCGGCATCAGGAGCGCGCGCACGGCGGCACTCAGCCCCATGGCCAGCCCGGCCACCACGGCCGGGGCGGCGCCCAGCACGAAGCCGAGCAGGATGCGCCGGACGCTCACGCCCAGATGGTGGGGGAACTCCCCGCTGCGGGTCATGGCCGCCAGCGTGGCCAGCACCGCGCTGGGGGGAGGGAAGAAGCGGGGGTCCAGCACGCCGGCGCGGCTGAGCGCCTCCCAGGTGAGGAGGAAGAGCAGGGGCGAGAGCAGCGTGAGCCCGCGGGGTGCCCGGGCGCTCACCGGACCACCTCTGCCTGGAGGAGCGTCGGGGCGCCGGTGCGCGGCCTCACCCCGTCACCTCCGTGGCCCGCGGCCGGCCTCACGCCACCACCTCCGCCCGCAGCAGCTCCCACAGCCGGGCGCTCAGCGCACCGTACTGCGGGTCGCGGCGCACCTCCCGGTAGTCGCGCGGACGCGGGAGCGGCACCGGGACTTCGGCCTTGAGGCGCCCAGGCCGGGCGGTCATCACCAGCACGCGGTCGGCCAGCCGCAGCGCCTCGTCCAGGCTGTGGGTGACGAAGAGGACGGTCTTGCCGCTCGCCTCCCAGATGCGCAGCAGCTCGTCCTGCAGGAGCAGCCGGTGCTGCTCGTCCAGGTTGGCGAAGGGTTCGTCCATGAGCAGCACCGCCGGGTCGGTGGCCAGCGCCCGGGCGATGGCCACGCGCTGCCGCATCCCCTCGGAGAGCTGGTGGGGGTAGGCGTGGCGGAAGGGCCAGAGGCCCACCTGCCGGATCAGGGCCTCCGCGCGCTCGCGACGGAGGGCGCGCGGGGCGCCCATCATCCGCAACCCGTACTCGACGTTCTGGGTGACCGTGTACCAGGGGAAGGTGCTGACCCCCTGGAAGACGACCGCGGCCGCCGCTCCCGGCCACGTCCGGTCGACGCCGGTCGGGTGGGGCGGCGCGGGCCCCGGAGAGGACGGGGCCGGGACGTTCACCGTCCCCCCGGTGGGTGGGAGCAGCCCGGCCAGGATGTGCAGCAGGGTGGTCTTGCCGCACCCGGACGGGCCGATGAGCGCGCAGAACTCTCCGCGCCCCACGGTGAAGGTGAGGTCCTGCAATGCCACGACCGGCTCTCTGCCCCGCCCGGGGTAGACCTTGGTGAGGCCCTCGACCAGGATCGCCGGCTCCGTCGCGCGCCCGGCCGGGGCGCGGGTGTCCGCGGGGGCCGCGGCCAGCGGCGTGCTCACCGCTGCGCGGTGTAGGGGCCCAGGATCCGCAGCGCCTCCCGGACGAACCGGGTGTCGATGTACGCCGCCGGCTCGAGCGGTTTCCCGTAGGTGAGCGCGCCGCGCTTCTTGAAGTACTCCTGGAGCCGCTTGAAGTCATTGAAGTTCATCCGGCCGTTGGGCTCGTGCACCGGCGGGGCGGCCCGCTTCACCACCGCCGCCGGGACCCCGGTGTACTTCTCGACGATCCGCGCCACGTCGTCGCGGCGGTAGGCGTCCCCCTGGAGGTCGCGCGACGCCCGCAGCCAGGCCACCAGGAAGCCGGTGGCCTGCCGCGGGTGGGCGCGCATGAACTCGCCGCTGAAGTACAGCGCGGTGACCTGCATGCCGTTGATGAAGTCGTCGCTGAGGCGGACGATCTGCCCGCGGTCCTCGGCCAGGGTGGCCAGGGGCTCCCCCAGCAGCCCCGCCGCGATGGCCCCGTTGGCCAGGGCCGCCGGGACCTCGGGGAAGTTCACCGCCACCATCTGCACGTCGTCCACGGTCAGGCCGCCGCGCAGCAAGGCGGCGTGCAGCCAGAACTCCGTGGCCGAGCCCAGCACGTTCACGGAGACGCGCTTGCCGCGCAGGTCGGCCACCCGGCGGATCTCCCCGCTCTCGTAGGCGCGCCGGCTGACCACGAGCGGCGTGCTCACCGGCGGGCGCTCCATGTGCGCGGGGCCGACCACCTTGAAGTCCAGCCCGCGCGCGGCGGCGTTGAAGAGGGCCGCGCCCAGCCCGCCAACCACCGCCTCCGCGCGGCCGCTGGCCAGGACGACGAAGGAGGAGGCGCCGCCGGGCGTGCCGATCAGCTCGACCTCGAGACCCTCGCGGGCGAAGTAGCCGCGCTCGATGGCCACGTACAGCGGCGCGAAGATCAGCACCGGCACGTGCACCACGCGGATGCGCAGGAGGCCCGGGCTTTGCGCGGCCGCATCATGACCCGGCACGGCCGCGAGCGCGGCCAGGCACAGCGCGGCGAGGAGGCGAGCGGCGCAGAACCGCCGGTGGGCTGTCCGCCGGGGGGTGCTCTCGGTCATGCTCCCTCCCTCAGTCGCCGAAGGCCCACCGCTCCCCCTGGCGCACCAGCCGCTGCCGGGGGTAGATCCCGTGCGGGCGGTCGGCGAAGGTCAGCTCCTGGACGCGGATGCACAGCACCGGGTAGTCGGGGTTGGTGAAGTGGTGCGTGAACTCCGGGGCGACGCGCTGCAGCGCCTCGCGGGCCCGCCGCTCCTCGTCCGCCTCCAGCCGCCTGGCCAGCCCCAGCCCCTGCAGCCAGGCGTCGGCGCGGCGGTCGTCCACGGCGAAGGCGGTGCGCGGGTTCGCCAGCATGTTGGCCAGCGTGCGGGCGCGCCGTCCCTGGCAGACGACCAGGTCCAGGCCCCAGGCCACGTAGAAGCTCGTCGCCGCCCAGGGCACGTCCTGGTGGGAGGTGGCCAGGGTGCAGACGTGCCGGCTGGCCAGGTGCTGTTCCACCGCCTCCAGCACCCGCTCGAGCGGCACAGGGCGCACGACGCTCACGCCTCACCCGCCCCCGCGGTGGCGTGCTGGGCCAGGGCCCCCGGTGTCATCGGCGCCCCGATGCTGCGGAGCAGGAGGGCCCGCAGCGCCGGGAGGCGCGGCTCCAACGGTTCCGTGTCGTGGAGGAGCCACTGGGAGACGATCTCGGCGAGCGCGCCCATCCAGGCCTGGGCGGCCAGGGCGGTGTCCTGGGGAGGGATCGAGCCCTCCGACACCGCCCGTTCCAGGTGGCGCTGGATGAGGCGGGCGAACCGTCGGTGGATCTCCAGCCGCTTCTGCTCGAAGGCGGGACCGACCGCCACCGCCTCGACCAGCAAGATCTTCGCCAGGTCCCGGTGCTGGCCAACTGTCTCGAGCACCGTGCGCAGTGCCGCTTCGACCTTGCGCAGCGCTCCCCCACCCTCCTCGGCGGCGATGGCCCCCTCGACCGAGGTCTCCACCAGGTCGGCCAGGCGCTCCATCAGGGTGAGGAAGATGGCCTGTTTGCTCTCGAAGTAGTGGTAGAAGGCCCCTTTGGAAGCCCCGGAGGCGGCGACGATGTCCTCCACCCCTGCACCGTGGTAGCCCCGGGCGGCGAAGACCTCCATGGCGGCGGCCAGGAGGCGCTCCCGCATGGCGGTGTCTGCGGTAGATCTGGCCACTTCCGTAGAACCCCTTGTGCCTGCTGGAAGAGACCGACGCGTCGGTCTACACTACCCCTCAAGGATGGCCTGGACCGACGGCGGCGTCAACAGGGGTGGGCTCGGTGCTGGGCTCCCGGGGAGATCCCGGAGAATTCGGGGGATCCCGGAACAGGACCCCGGAGGAAGCCGCCCACGCGGCCAGCTTCCTCCGGGGGAAGAGCGCGAAGCGGACTTGCACTGGCGTGCTAGCGCGTGCCTCGACGGTGAGGGTGCGGAAGCCCCAGGAGGCGGTGCCGGCGCCAGCCGGGAAGACCGCCCCGCACATCTGGTAGGTGTGGAAGCCCGGCCCCGCCCGGACGACGCCCTGCCAGGTGCGGACCTCGAGGGGGACACCCGAACCGGTATGGCTGTTGTTGAAGAGTTCCGGGCCAGCAACGATGCATGGACCGCCGTCGACGCGCAGCCTCACCACCGAACGGCTGGCGCTGGAAGAGTTGTAGGCATCAGCGCTGAACCGGACGACGACGGTGCGAGTCGCCGTTCCGTTGCTTGCTCCTACGACACCCGGGATCAACGCAAAGTTGGGGAACACCACCCCGGTGGTGAAGTGCGTCGTGGTGAAGAACGCCTGCCCGGCGGGGATGTCGATCTCGGCACCTTCACCGTTGACCCCGGGGGCGGCGCCTTGCGCCGCCGAGGAGGCACTGAAGGACGCCCAGGTGAGGGCCACACCCAGCAGGAAGACCGCCAGCATCGGAACCACGCGCTGCATCTCTGTCCCTCCTCTATGTTGGAATCCTGCCTGTCGGCCTCGATCACCCCCTCCGTCCTCGTAATGGTCCCTCCGGTCAGCGGGCCGGCGCAGAGGTGCCCGCGGCTCTCACCTCCTCTCTCAGGGCAACACCGCAGGCGTGGCGTTCACAGCCCGCAGCGCGTCGATGCGCCCCCAACCGTACACGTTGTAGTCGCTTGGACGGCCGCCGCAGGTCAGGTCCTGGATCGCGCGGGCACTCCGCTCAACGATCACCCGCTGCCGACCGGGCGCGAGCGTGGGGTTCTTGGAGAGGACCAGGGCCACGACACCGGTCACGTGGGGGGCGGCCATGGAGGTCCCGCTGGCCAGGCCGTAGCAACTGTCGCAGAGATGGGTTGCGGAGCGGATGCTCACCCCGGGGGCCACGACATCGGGCTTGATGCTCCCGCCATTCTCCGGCGAGGCCGGTCCCCGGCTGCTGAATGGGGCGATCAGGTCCTCTCTGTCCACGGCGCCGGCCGCGAAGGCCCGCGTGTACTCCCCGGGGCTGCTCGTGCTCCCACAGGCCGGCCCGGCGTTCCCCCCGAGAAGACCGGGGTGATCCCGGCGGCCAGCCAGGCATCGATCA